>CALETL010000086.1 GCA_937920485.1 uncultured Phycisphaerae bacterium | reverse complement strand
CACAGCGGCCGCGGGGGCCGAGGGTCGATTTGACGGCGGCTGCGAGCTTCTCCACACCGCTCAAAAGGGCGTCGCGGGCATCGCTTTCAAAAGCTAAGTCTTTTGCTGCCATAGTCTTTGTCTCTCCTGTTTATGATTTCCTTTTCATTATTGACATGTTTAGACATACACTGTCGTTACAACGGGAGTACAAATAGCAAATCAGATACCAAAACCACCCGCATGGCGGGGGGATGCACTCGTCGAAAATGCCTCAAGTGCTTATGAATTAAATAGATAGGCCGCTAAAACAAGTCTTTCGGAATCCTCCAAAAAAGCTCAAAAATCACCATCCCTGCCAATTAAAACACCCCACAACTAAGCTGATATGCCATTCCGGCAGGGTGCCGAGAATTGAAGATCGATATATACCAGCGGCCGGTGGGCAGCTGTCAGGTACCAGCTGTAACTTCCCCAAAATGGGTTCGTTTGGAAAAACAGCTCTCAGATTTCAGAAATCAGCATTCAGGCAATCGAATTCCCTGCACTATAAACTCGAAACAGCACAGCGCTTTTTCGAGTTTCATTCGCCGGCCCTCTGAGGGCCTTCGCTCATATACAAGTCTTCAGCTATCAGTCCTCAGCTATCAGCCTATCTGCCATGGCAGGTTTTGAAAACCCAACTTCATCTTAATTCTTCATTCTGAACTTAGGCGTAAGCCGACAACGCGCATAGGGTAAATATTCATAGATTTTGTGAATAGGGGAGAAATAGAAATTTCTTGTCCATTTATGCCGGGTGCCTATAATTATTGAAAATGGAGAATATCAGATATAGATTGATTCGAAGGGTTTATTCAATGAAGTATGTTGTACTTGCGGTTGCGTTGTGTGTGTTCGGGCCAAACTGTCCAGTATCTCATGCTAAATCACCCGATATCCAAAGGACATTTCCGAACACATCCATTCCTTATGTTGTGACCCGTAACGATACTGTGCGGGACATGCTTTGGCTCGCGGATGTTGGCAAGGACGATGTGGTGTACGATCTTGGAAGCGGTGATGGCCGCATCGTCATTTCAGCCGTCCGTGATTTCGGGGCTCAACGCGCAGTCGGAATCGAGATCGATCTCAACCTGATTCAGCAAAGCCGTATAAATGCTCAAAAAGCCGGCGTCGGCGATAAGGCTGAGTTTATTCAGGACGATCTGTTTGATGCCGATTTCAGCGAGGCCAGCGTGGTGGCTCTGTACCTGGGCCATAAAGCGAATATCCGGCTGCGCCCTAAGTTAATCCGAACTCTCAGGCCGGGCTCACGCATCATTTCACATCAATTTGCAATGGGCGAATGGACTCCGGCCAAAGAGCTGACGATCAACAAAGTTCAGCTTGGGATGATTGGTGAGGCACCCGGCCCCTTTGATTCTAATCCTCAGGTTCCCGACTACACCGGCAACGAACCCCACTTCGGAAGGAGCGACAAGGTCTTTATGTGGGTCGTTCCCGCTCCCATTGCGGGCCTCTGGCGCGGCAAGATCAAAAGACCCCAGGGCGAACAGGACATCAAATTAATCCTGCACCAAACGCCGTCCGGGGTCAATGGTACATTTGAGCTTTCAGGCCAAACAGATTTTGCAGGTAAAGTGCGTGTTGATCTGTGGGGTGACCATCTGCGATTTTGGTGCAGCCCCGATGGCAAGGGATACGGCGATTGGCAAATCATTTTTGACGGGTCTGTTCACGGAGATATCATAAAAGGCAAAGTGGTTGAAATTGGAAACAATGGATTTAATGAATATGAATTTCAAGCCGTCCGTGACAAGGCGGACTTAACGGGTACATGGGAATGGCCATCCGCCTCAAAGCCGCATCAGGTCAAACTTCGCATCGAAAACCACGATAACCAATTAACCGCTACCTATTTGGATCGGGATCGGGGCGTACCTGTGACTGATTTTTACAACTTCGGGGGAGGATTCTATTTCACTGTACTGGTAGGTTTTGAGGAAAATACCTTTGAGTTCATTGACGGCCCCGAAGACGCCGGATGGTTAATTGGTGAAGGAACACTTGATGATGGCATGCTCAACGGAACAGTCATGCTCTATCCGTACTCAATGCGACGCAAAAATACACCGCCGGTTATCCGTGAGTGGAATAGTAAAAAAGAACCCGCATTACTTTCTGGTGCCCTTGGGACGGAAGCTGTTAGGGGCAAGGTAATGCTTAAGTCTGCTCGAGCTTCTGCGGTCAACAGTGATTTCGAAACCGATTCTCAGCTTATAGGGACATGGCGAAGCGTTGATTTTGTTAGTGAGGTTAATGAATTTCAGGCTGGAACGAAAAGATGGGCGGGTGATCTTTTCCTGAAAGAGCTTGAATTTAAAGAGAATGGCAGGACCTCAATATCCTCTATATGGACCAAAGACTGGATATATACTGCTGACGGTCAAACGAAAGCTCAGTATTATACAAAAACAATTAATGGTGAAATACACCTGTTTTTTCCATGGCTGAGCGGAGATGTTACGATTCGCGGGATGAAGCCTGCATATTATGTCTTAAAGAAGACTTACCAATAAGGAATTATTTGTTTATAAACCTGCCGGCCCTCTGAGGGCCTTCACACATGGGTTTCTGAAACCCTTTCACCCGTTGGGTCTCTGAGAACCCTGCTCTCTTTTTCCTCCTCCTTAGAGAGCACGCTTAATCTGACCCCTGACTTTCTTCATTGTTCATTCTCAATTCTCAATTCTTCATTCACGGTTTTGCCTCTGGCAAACACGTGGAAAGTACAGGTTTTGACTGAAAAATCCATGTGTTGTGAGCATTGAATAGGGGGGTGTACACAGTATATTAAATACTTTGCGCATCTTTTCTGCAGACGCACCGCTCCGGCACTCCGCTGGTTAGTCCTTGAGAGTTTTGGATGTATGAGGACGGCTGCACCGCTGTCCGGTGAGCCGCCCCCATCAAATTATTTGTCGGTTAATACACCAGCGTCTGGATCGAGTGGGGCGGGATCGTTTCTTCTACGGCCTGCTGACCGATAAACATTTTATAGGTGATCTTGTCGTCGCTGCGGTTCATGACCACGGTTGCGATCTTGCCGTCGGCATTGATGAACGAGGTCGCCAACAGGTGGCTGCGGCTGGCGACGGTGCTGACACGCTTGGCATCGGGGCGGATAAACTTGGAGAAGTGCCCGATGTAGTAGTACGACGGCGTGTAGATCAATTCACCTTTTTTGGTGTCGGCGTGAACGGGTGCAAAGCACAGGTTGTTGACATGGTTCGGGCCGCCGGTCTCGTCCAGCAGGATGTTCCAGTCCGTCCAGCCGACGGTTCCCTGGTTGAAGTCGTTGATCATGGACTGCCCGTAGCGCTCACCGTTGGCCCAGTGCTGGTATCTCTTCGCGTCAAATCCTTCCACACAGCCCTCGGTGAAGACCAGTTTTTTATCCGGATAGGACTCTTTGATCCGGGCGAGGTTCTCATACATGTATTCACCGCCGGCCCAGACCTCGTACCAG
>CALETL010000085.1 GCA_937920485.1 uncultured Phycisphaerae bacterium | reverse complement strand
ACCGTATCGGATCTCGAAAAGGCACTGGACGACTGGGCGCTTTCAACGCCGCAGATGCGCCGTGAGCAGGTTGCCGTGGACAGTCTGAACAGTAAAATACAGCAAGCACTGGAGCATGCGGATCAACCGGATAAAAAAGTGTACTTGGTACAACTGGCCAATCGCGTGGAAGAACTGCGTCAAAACCTGACCGAGCGGCTCAGGCGAGACGTACCGAATCGCTCCTGAGCCCGAAATCTTCTTTTTTAAATCACTCTTTTCTGCTACACTATCATTTCAGAATCAATCAAATAAACGGAGATACTGCGTGATTATTGACACGATTATACTGGGTGATTTTCAGACCAATTGTTACTGTGTCCGGAATGCTAAAGACAGCACCGAATGCCTGATCATCGATTCGGGAATGGAAGCCGGGTCATTGGTCCGAATGCTGAAGCTAAACGACTATACGCCCGTCGACATTCTGCTGACGCACGGACATATTGACCACATCGGAGGGGTTGAGTCGATTCGGGAACACTGGCCCGATGTGCGGGTGACCATTCATAAAGATGATGCGAGCATGCTGACCAATCCCGCGGAAAATTTGTCACTGATGGCCGGAAGCATGGTTCAGACCCAGCCGGCGGATGCTCTGTTGGATGCGGAGGTCATCTACTATCAGGCGGCGGGGCTTCGATTCAAGATCTTTCATACACCCGGGCATTCTCCGGGCAGTATCTGTTTGTATTCGGCACAGGATCATATTCTCTTTGCAGGGGATACACTCTTTGCCGGTTCGGTGGGACGGTCGGATTTCCCCGGCGGCAACCATGAACTGCTAATCGAAATGATCCGGCAAAAACTGTTGATCCTGCCGGAACAGACCGCTGTCTATGCCGGCCACGGACCAGAGACCACCATTGGAAACGAGAAAAAACACAATCCGTTTTTAACATAAAAAAAGACAGGTCAGTTGACCCGTCTTTAAAATATCTGACATACCGATTAATTAGTGGTCAACCGGCTCACCGAGGAGAGCCTTGAGTTCGTCGAGCTTTTCTTCGAGCATCTCAGGGCTTTTAGCTTCGACGTTTAACCGCAGCAGCGGTTCGGTGTTACTGGGGCGAACATTGAACCACCAATCCTTGAACTGCACCGTCACGCCATCTAAGTCGTCGACCCGGCCCTGGCTGAACTGGTGTTCCAGTTCTTTCATCATAGCCGCTTTTTCTTCGACCTCGAAGTTGATCTCGCCGCTGGCACAGAATCGCTGCAGAGGCGCAACCAATTTGCTGGCCGGTGTATCGGTTGCCCCGAGAATATTGAGCATGTGGACCAGCGTGATCATCCCGGAATCCGCAAAGTAGTTATCACGGTAATAGAAATGTCCGCTCAGTTCACCGCCGAAACAGGCGTGGCTGTCATGCAGGGTCTTTTTCATGAATGAATGACCCACCCGCTCTCTCCGCGGGGTGCCGCCGTATTTGAGGATCTCTTCCTGCACGACATGGCTGCTGCGAAGGTCATAGACAATCGTTGAGCCGGGGTTGGTCCCAAGAAAATAGGGCACCATCAGTGCGGTCATAATATCGCAGCTTACGGTCTGGCCTTTTTCGTCCACCATCATCAGACGATCCGCGTCACCGTCGAAACAAAAACCGAAGTCGGCTTTTCGCTTTTTTACGGTTTTCTTCAGCTCTTTTAGATTTGCCTCAACCAGAGGGTTGGGGTCGTGCTTGAATGTTCCATCGTGTTCGAGATTTAGCCCGATCAGTTCCACATCGTCAAGGTCATCGAATATGATCGGCACCATCTTGCCGGCCATGCCGTTGCTGGCGTCGATCACCATTTTGAGGGGACGGTGCTTTCCTTCCAAAAATTTCAGGACGTGCTTTTTGTACTCATGGGACAGGTCGCATCGCTCAACAGCACCATCCGGCGAACCCAGCGTATGCAGCAAAGCGGTCGCGATATGTTTAATATCTTTGAGACCAGTATCGGCACCGATCGGCTTGGCCTCTTGGCCGGAAATTTTGAAGCCGTTGTACGGGGCCGAGTTATGGCTGGCGGTAACCTGAACGCCGCCGCAGGTACCCAGATGATTGATCGCAAAATACATTTGCGGCGTGTCGATCATGCCGATGTCGATCACGTTGGCACCGGCTGTATTCATTCCCTCGATCAGGGCATTGGTCAGCGACGGGCTGTGCGTGCGCATGTCCTGGCCGACACAGATGCTTTGGGCGTTGGCCAGCCCGCGATTGTATCCGTGCACCATCGAACGCAGGAACTGAGCGGTCGCGTGGCCGATCTTCCAGGCCCCCTGCTCGTCAAGCTGCTCCTGATAGAGCCCGCGAATGTCATACGCCTTAAAAATTGAAGGATCCATAAATCCACTCCATTTAAGCTGTTACTCATCCGGTTTTCTTATAAAAAAGCATATTACGCACAAGACGGGTGTTTGTCAATAAGAACTGGGTTGACTCAAATGGGATTGTCATGCCGGACTTGATCCGGCATCCAGACGTTAACGCCTTACTCGCGGCGTGCCAAATGAGGAATTATCCTATTTTTATCAGCGTGGGCACAGCCCATTCTACATGGCTAATATATAATATTATTGCCCGTATTTATTTTTCAATTAAGAAATAACGACATTTGATTTTAATGCACCTAAGTAAAAAAAACAGCCATATTTGCCAGAGTAGAAGCGTTATAGGCAGATATCTAAAAAATCGCCAATAAAAAACAGATTCTATCTGCCAGCGGCGACTATAGAAAACCAAATAACGAAGTGAAAATTCAATTGTTTGGCTATTTTGAAGCCATAATACATAAGCAAAAGCAATACGAAGAAGCCAAATAACAGCAAATGAATATATTAACCACTGGATTATCTTTCGCTGGTTCATAAAAGCCGAAAATCGTAAATTCAGTCGAATTCCTATTACATAGCACG
>CALETL010000084.1 GCA_937920485.1 uncultured Phycisphaerae bacterium | reverse complement strand
TTTTGAAAAATAAAAACGTCGAAAAAGTTGAATGGGAAAAGGGTACTTTTGCCTCTTCTGTGATGGCTGCGATAGCCGTAATCAATTCAGAAGCCAGACAAGGCTTTACAATTGCAACAGATATTGATGTGGCGGGATTTTATGACGGATTAAAAGATTATATGGATGAACGTCTGTTTTTGCTTTCGAGTGATCCAATCAAGGATCAGCTGCCTCGCCAGTTTATTTTTACTGATGAGAATGACCCGGACATCGAGACAACAAATGATGCTGTTATAATTGCTGCATATACGCAATGGAAAAAAGATGCAACACAGAACGTGGAAATAGTTCGTCGCATGGTATACGATGGAAAAGCTTTCTGGGTGTCCATTCGTCCTTTGGACATCGTTGGCAGAGATCTTTACTCAGGCTACATTCTGGCCGAAGCAGAGATGCTTTCTGAGTTAATCAAAACGCGTCGCAACTTTGCAATTATTTCTTTAATTAGTTTCGCGATCGTTCTGATTGCAACGGTCTTTTTATGGAGACGATATCAGCGCGATATTGAGCAAAGCACACTGCCGCCTGCTGTGAACGAGATGACGGACGACAAAGTACTCCAAGCCATCGCCGCCGGAGAAGATGACCGGTTAGAATTCAAATCTACGTTGCGATGGAACCTGCGGACCAACAAGCCGGACAAAGCCATGGAAATCGCCTGCCTGAAAACCATGGCCGCTTTTCTAAATTCCGAAGGCGGAACATTGTTGGTTGGCGTTGAAGACGATGGAAACATACTCGGCATTGGTGCCGACCAGTTTCCCAATGAAGATAAGTTTCTGCTGCACTTTAACAATCTTATCAACCAGCATCTGGGACTGGAAACTACGGACAGCTTTTCATTTGACATCCGGCACCTTGAAACCGGTGATATAATGATCGTCGATTGCCTGCCCTCTCCGGCTCCGGTATATGTCACCCATGACAAAAAAGAGGATTTTTATGTCCGTGTGGGTCCCGGAACACGTCCGTTGACCACTCGAGACGCTCTGGAATATATCCGCAACCATTTTTAGCAATCAAAAGTCTTTATTTTCATACAAGATATGGTAAAATCACCATCAATAATGGTAAAAAACAAGACTTTATCCGAATAAAATATAGAATAGAAAGGACTGTAATGAATAAACAGGCATACGATTTTCTGACCGAATTGCTGGAGGCCCCCAGCCCGTCGGGCTTTGAGCAGCCCGCCGCCAAGCTGTGGCGTGAGTACGTCAAACCGAACGTGGATGAACTGATCCCGGACGTTCACGGCAACAGTATTGCGGTACTGAATCCCGATGCAGATTTCAAATTCATGCTCGCAGGGCATATCGATGAAATCGGCTTAATGATCACCCATATTGACGATAAGGGTTACATTTATACTGCCCAAATCGGTGGGATGGACCCGGCTCTATTGATTGGCCAGCGGGTTCGGATCGTTACGCAGAAGGGCGATGTTTTCGGGGTTATTGGCCGCAAGGCAATCCATCAGATGAAGCCTGAAGAACGCAAGAAAAATGTTGAGATGGAAAACATTTGGATCGACATCGGCTCGGACAGCAAAAAAGCTGCTGAAAAGCGTGTTGCCGTCGGCGATCCGGTTGTGGTAGATGTTCTCTGCCGCAAGCTCAATGGCGACAAGATTGTCTCCCGTGCCACCGATACCAAGGCCGGCGCGTTCGTTGTTGCCGAAGTCATGCGTCAGTTATCCCGCCGCAAGCTGAAAGTGTGTGTCATGGGCGTGGCAACAGTCCAGGAAGAGATTGGCCTGCGTGGTGCGATCACCTCCAGTTATAATGTGAATCCGGATGCCGGCATCGCTGTTGATGTTACCTTCTCCAGTGACCATCCCGACACCAACCCGAAAAAAACAGGTGAGGTCAAACTCGGCAAAGGCCCCGTGCTGCACCGCGGCCCCAACATAAACCCCGTCATGGAAAAAGAACTGTTCAAGGTTGCCAAGGCCAAAAAGATTGCTTACCAGGTTACCGGTGATCCGCGCGGCACCGGCACCGATGCCAACGCCATGCAGCTATCCCGCGGTGGGGCTGCTGCCGGATTGATCAGCATTCCCAACCGCTATATGCATACACCGGTAGAGGTCATCTCGACAAAGGATCTGGACAATGTCATCAAGCTGATTGTCGAATACATCGCCGCCCACCCGGCCAAACGCGACTACCGACCATAGCAAGGTGTTCAATATAAATTCATAAGGCGGCTTATAGCCGCCTTTTTTATTTAATCCACAGCACAATCTTATTTCCAACAGCAACTCCTTAAATAACGGATACTTACCACTCGGCCGGCCGGAGTGTTTAAATCGTTGGAGCGAAATCCTTTGACAATCGCTGTCGGGGGGTGTAGATTCATGTCCTTGTCCGGCGTAGAAATCTCTTGCCACGCAAGGAGGGTTTCATCTTCGCTCAGGCAACGGTTTCAATAAGCAATAACGATCTGAGCCAGCCGTAAAGGAACAACGTGGTCAAGCAAAGCACAACTGAAATACTAAGCGATATTCTGGAGCGTTTTAAAACCATTGATCCGGTGAATACACGCAAGTGGTTTGACGAGCTCCACATAATCGCGTTTGATCACGGGCTCATGCAGATTGCCTGCCCCGATCAATCCTGTGCCGAATTCATGCAGGACAACTGCCAGGCCACGTTTACTCAGGCGGCCCAAAATATAACGGGCCATCTGGTCTCGGTGCATTTTCTTGACGCAAGTGACCAGCCCACACAGACCTTACCCGAACAAATCGACGTCCATAAACGTGTGCGGCTGCATCCGGATTATACATTTGAGAGTTTTGTCGTTGGTCCCTGTAACCGACTGGCTCATGCAAGTTGCATCGCTGTCAGTCAGAATCCCGGCATGATCTATAATCCGTTATTTCTGTACGGCAATGTCGGCTTGGGTAAGACCCATCTGCTGCATGCGGTTTGTCATGACGCTCGCAAGCAGCGACAGAATGTATCCATTCAGTTTCTCAGTTGTGAGGAATTTGTAAACGGGTTCATCAGCGCCATCGAAAAAGGTAACCTTCAGGACTTCCAGAATCAGTACCGCACCGTTGATGTGCTGATTATTGACGATGTACAGTTTCTGCGTGAACGCGAGCAGAGCCAGGAGGAGTTTTTCCATACGTTCAATGCCCTTTATAACAACCGCCGTCAAATTGTCCTGACTGCTGACAGTGCTCCTCAGGATTTAGCGGCGCTGGAAGAACGGCTCATCAGCCGATTCAAATGGGGTTTAGTAGCTCGATTAGACGCCCCCAGCTATGAAACGCGTATCGCCATTGTCAAAAAGAAGGCGCATCTGCGAGGATTGGATCTGCCCGATGGCGTGCCTGAATTAGTCGCAGAGCATATCAAGACGAATATCCGGGAACTGGAGGGGGCGTTGACCATTATTTATGCCACTGCCCAGACCGCGGGAGAGCCAATAACGGTTGATCTGGCCCGGCAGGCGCTGGGTGTTCAGGAAATCACATCCTCAAAAAGTGTGACAATCAGCGATATTATCCATTCGGTCAGCGACCATTTTGATGTCCGGATCACCGATATCCAAAGCAAAAAACGCAGCCAAAGCATCGCATTGCCCCGGCAGGTGTGTATGTATCTGGCCCGCAGCCTGACCCGCCACAGTCTTGAAGAGATCGGCGGCCATCTCGGCGGCCGCGACCACTCAACGGTCGTTCATGCCTGTACAAAGATCGAGCAGATGTATAAAACCGATGCGGACTTCCGTGACGGCGTCGACCGCCTGACAAACGGCATCAAACAACATGCCTGAATATATGCAGCCGTGGCAGTTTTATCGATCGAAATGATGGGGTCTATATGTTAGCCAGCCAGTGAAACCAGCTCTTTATCGCGAATCTCCTGAGCAACCTTAAACCCGGCGTCCAGTGAGCGTGAAAAATCCGGGTCCAGTGCATCATTAATATGGTGTTCTTTAAGGAAACTCTCGGCCAGCGACGTTGCATCGGTAAAACCGGCCAGTTGAACTTTTTCTCTCATCCATTGCACGATTTTGTCTTCAGTCATTGCTATTACTCCGAAATAATCACCTCTATGGTGTCAATTTTTTCATCTAATTCATCAATATATAATATCGACCTAAATGGGCTTTTTGGTTCATTTTTTAAGTCATTTTACTGGAGATTTAATCGGAGCCGATTATCATGGGCATTCAATGGGTCGATTTGATGAAAAATGACCTATAATAGTACTGATATTTGAGTTTTTTCGACAGTTGTCCGATAAAATATTAAAGGAGTTCGATTATTTTATCCGATAATCCAAATAGCGGTATTAATATTAAAAATAAGGTTTTTTAAATAATTGTAAAGTTGCCAAGTCCTCAGGGGCATAGGGAGATGCTGAAAATGAGAACAATTGCCGTAATCAACCAAAAAGGCGGCTGTGGCAAGACCACGGTCTCCATCAACCTCTCTGCTGCTCTGGCAGCCAAAGGAAACCGAACCTTGCTAGTGGATATGGACCCGCAGGGCCACTGTGCCGTCGGGTTGGCGGTACCCGAAGAGCAGATCGAGCAAAGTACCTACGATGTTTTGATCGGCGCCGGTCGCGGCGAACCCATGCGGCTCAAGGAAATTCTTTGGCAGATTTGTGAACGGTTTGAAATGGCTCCGTCCAATATCGACCTTGCGGCATTTGAACAGCAGATGACTGGAATTGTGGATCGAGAGAACTGCCTGAAAAAAGTGCTGGCCGAAGTTCAGGATGAATATGATTATGTAGTCATTGACTGCCCGCCGTCGGTAGGGCTGTTGACCTTTAACGCCCTTCGTGCGGCAAGCGATGTCATGGTGCCGGTGGAAATGGGCTATTTTTCGCTGCACGGCCTCAGCCGACAGCTTGAAACACTCAGTGCGTTCTGTGAACAATGCGAGCAAACGATCAATGTGACGGTTTTGGCGAGTATGTACGACATCCGGACCAAAATGGGTCGGGAAATCCTGGCTGAGTTGAAAAAGCACTTCTCCGAGCGAATGTTCAAGACAGTGGTCAACTTTAATACCAAACTTAAAGAAGCCGCCTCGCTCGGCCAGCCGGTCGGTGAGTATGATCCGACGAGCAAAGGATATAAGGATTTTCTGGCCCTTGCCGATGAATTAATCGGCTCGGACACTCAAATGCACAAGGCACAGCTGGTCAACTCGCTCCAGGCCAAACTGGAGAGCATCGGCGCCAGTGCTGATGAATTGCTGGCGGACACACCCTCTCAGCAACCCAAAAAACAACAGCCGATTGTCTCTTTGGATGAAAAACTTTCTGATTTCTACGGTGTTCGTCAATTGGATGGGCAGGTGGTATTCAGCACGATGTATCCAAGGGCCCAAAAAGTCCAGATTGCCGGTGACTTTAATGAGTGGGATCCGGAAAAAACGCCACTGCAACGTCTAGACGAAAACGGTAAATGGCAGTTGGCGATGCCCATAAACAAGGGGCTATACAGGTACCGACTGGTTGTGGACGGACAATGGCAGCAGGATCCGTATAATGATTGGATCGAAATGAATCCGTACGGGGATTTCAACTCCGTACTGAATGTTCAGTAGAATAAACCAGTGGAGGTTTATGAGGAAAGAGACGCCGGGTTGGATTACCAGCCCGGCGTTTTTTGATTTACACTTCTTTGGGGTCGGAATGCTTGAAGAAATGTGACGTCTCTGTTATGCTGTTAAAAAATAATGTAAATTTAAGCTGTTTTCGGAGCCAACAGGGATGGAATCATTTTATATTAGAGTCGAAAAAGTAGATGAAGCGGGCTATCGAGCTGCGTTGCAGGGCCTTGCGCATAACAAAAAGCAGGAAACTGAAAAAATGAGTGTCGTTGCCAAAAAGCTGGCCACGCTGGACGGCGGACACAACAAGTTTCTCGAAAGCATGATTCTCTGGCTGGATGTACGCGCCCCCCGCTATTGGTGGCAGGAAGCCGATACGTTCCGGCTTAGCAGCAAACAGTCCGAAAGCACCATGCACACGTTGACAGCCGAATTGCAGGCGGTTGATATGAACGATGCGGCACGTGTCGAAAATTTTATCACCGAAAATTTTGAGCCGAACTCCTGTTCACCCGAAACACTGAAATGGATTCACGAAGCTGCACAGCAAAAAGATATTATCGAGATCAAAAAAAAGCTGCCCGAAGGTTTCCTGCAAACCCGCATGTGGTGCATGAGCTATAAAACCCTGCGAAATCTCATCCTGCAGCGCAGAACACACCGCCTGCCGCATTGGAAGGAATTCATCCGGCAAACACTGGAACTGGTTGACCACCCGGAACTGCTCCCGGGCCTGACACATGAAAAAAAATCATGACTTAAAAGTCTGTCCGTTTCCGAAACACTTGCCTGCATACACAGTCCTCAATTACGCCCGCGGCTTTTAGCGGCATTATAAAGTGCAGTTTAACGCAGAAAATGACGATAATAGTACTATGGAATGTATTGCGGACTACATCGAATTTCAATCTTTTGTGCCGTTGATTGCGGCGGTTGTTCTGGGCGGCGTGATAGGGATCGAACGCGAGATTCACGGAAAACCCGCCGGTTTACGAACGAACATTCTGATCTGTATGGGTGCGGCAACATTCATGCTGATCGCTCACAAAGTGCTTGTCAGCCCGGAGGCCATCTCTCGTTTGACGGCGGGGATTGTTACCGGAGTCGGCTTTATCGGCGGCGGTGCGGTTCTTCGCGACCGGACCAATGTTTACGGTATGACGACTGCGGCAACGATCTGGGTTGTTACAAGCATCGGAATCGCCTGCGGAATGCGGCTTTACGATATTGCCATAGCTGTTACATTTCTTTCACTGATTATCCTGGCGGTCTTGAATCCGCTCGACAGAAAAATCCATAAACCCCAGGAAAAGCCCGAAGAAAAGTAACTTAGAGCACTCCAAGAAAAGATGCGACTGTTGTGATTACGACAAATCCTTCGACATGCTTAAGACAAACGTGACTTAAAATCTTCGTAGGTAAACCGCCGCTGGAGTTTGTAGTCGTCTGTATCCGGGTCGTACAGCACAATGTCCGGCAGATTAATCCCATTGAACATTGTATTTTTGACCATTGTGTAGTGGGCCATGTCGTCAAATACAAGTTTGTCTCCAATCTTCAGTGGTGCATCGAATGAATAATCCCCGATCACATCGCCTGCAAGGCACGTTGGCCCGGCAAGTCGATACGTATGCGCCTTTTCATTGGGTTGTCCTGCGCCGATGATGGTGGGGCGGTAGGGCATTTCCAATACATCCGGCATATGGGCCGAAGCAGAGGTGTCCAGTATTGCGATGTCGAATTCGTTATGGACAATATCCAGCACCGAGGCAACCAAAATACCTGTATTCAGCGCGATCGCCTCACCGGGTTCGAGATAAATGGTTTTCAGGTTCGGATAGCGTTGATAAAAATCAGTGATCAACTTACACAATAGGTTTACATCATAATCATCACGGGTAATATGATGGCCGCCGCCAAAGTTGATCCAGTCCATCTGCTTGATTGTTTTGCCAAACTGTTTTTCCACCACGGTCAGCGTACGAGCCAGCGAGTCGGCGTTCAATTCACATAGCGTATGAAAATGCAGACCTGAAATACCGTCTAATGCTCCTGCGTCGAATTGCTCAACGGTAATCCCTAGTCGAGAACCCGGTGCGCAGGGGTCATAAATTTTCGTTTTAACCTCCGAGTGCATGGGGTTGATTCGCAGGCCACACTCGATTTTTTTAGGGGCAGAAGTTACTTTCTCTTTAAAACGTGCCCACTGGGTCAACGAGTTAAAGACAATGTGATCGACGATGCGGATATATTCATCCATATCATCGTTGCGATACGCCGGAGCGCATAAGTGAACTTCGCCCTTGAAGTATTCGGCGCTGAGCTTGGCTTCATGTAATGAGCTCCCCGCCGTTCCGGCCAGATACCGGTTGCACAGGTCATACGTGCTCCATGCGGCGTAGCCCTTCTGGGCCAACAGGATTTTGCAACGGGTGCGGTTCTGAACATCTTGAAGAACGTCAAGGTTTTTCTTCAATAGCCCCAGATCGATTAGATAACAGGGCGTGGTCAACTTGTCTAAATCGTAATCCAACCTTAACCCTCTAAAAACGAACAAGTCCCTCACAGCGGGATGCTGATGAGGGAACTTGGATTTAATTTCAATAGAAAAAGACTATGCTGGTGTTTCGGTTATTTCAGCGGGTTTTTCTTCTTTTTTCGGTGCAGCTTTGGCGGCGATGGCGCGGGCTTTAAGCTGTTCTTTGTTTCTAATATTGCCGAACGATCCGCGTGCGCGTTTACCTTTTTCTGTTCTTTTGTCACCTCGACCCATAAGGGGTTCCTTTCATATTCACTTATATTGATCTGTATTATTCGCTAATCAAGGCGGGCCATTGTATCATTTGCAGCGAAAAATGCAAGTCAAAGCTGTGTAAA
>CALETL010000083.1 GCA_937920485.1 uncultured Phycisphaerae bacterium | reverse complement strand
TTTGTCCAGGTGATCCAGCAAGGTATAGCAGGGCGGTCGATGCGGTCATTCAGGAACGAAAAAGGAATCGGCTGTTCGTCACCGGGCTGGATTTCTAACTTATCATAGTCAATTGTTGTTCCATCCAGCCGGACGGGTGTTCCGGTTTTGAGACGTTTGACGGTCAGACCGAGTGCGACGAGGTTGTCGCTTAGTTCGTTGCTGGCTGGTTCATCCAACCTGCCGCCTTCCCATTGCGTGGCGCCCATGTGCATGACACCTTTAAGGAAGGTTCCGGTTGTCAGGATGACTGCGGGGGCATAAAACGTCTGCCCGCCAAGACAGCCAATGCCATGGGCGGCGCCGGTGTCGTCAATCAAAATTTCTGCGGCGATGCCTTCTTCGATAGTCAGGTTGTCGGCTTGTTCGAGGTAATGGCGAACGGTGTCTTTGTATTTGTATTTATCCGCTTGGGCGCGCGGGCTTTGAACAGCAGGGCCTTTGGATAGGTTGAGCATACGAAACTGGATGCCGGTTGCGTCAATGGCCTCGCCCATCAGTCCACCGAGGGCGTCAATTTCACGGACAATCTGCCCTTTGGCCAATCCACCGATAGCGGGGTTGCAGCTCATTGCGGCGATGGTATCTCGACTCATGGTCAACAGCAATGTCCGCGCACCCATCTTAGCCGCTGCCCAAGCTGCCTCCGCTCCAGCGTGACCGCCGCCAACCACAATCACATCATATTTTTGAGAATCTGTCATAATGATTTTAGCATTATAATCGGGAGCTTACGTTCCCACACTATTGCTATCCCTGTAACGCGACCGCTGAGGCGATAGCGAAGTTGGCGGTATGGGTGATGCTTAGTGTGATCTGTTCGATACCTTTTTCGTCGGCCAGTTCTTTGACTTTACCGGAGATGGTAACAATTGGCTGGCCCAATGGATTGTTAACCACTTCGATATCCGTCCAAGCGATGCCATCTCGCCAGCCGGTACCGATGAGTTTCATCACTGCTTCTTTGGCAGCAAATCGCCCGGCCAGCTTTTCGATACGGTTTTTAACCTTGTCCGCATCCGCCATTTCTGCGTCGGTAAACACCCGGTCCGGAAAACGCTCGGGATGCTTTTCGAGCATTTGTTCAATCCGCTCGAAATCCACCAGGTCAATGCCGTGTGCAACAATTTTCATGGTTACGACTGGCTCCATTGACGATAGGCCTGTTGAACACAGAAGTCGGTGAAACGATCCATTTGCGCCAAGTCGGTTTTTTTGATGAGTTTTTCAACCAACTGGAAATATTGCTGTTGGCGCTCCATATCCCGTATCAGCTGTTCGATCAGGGGCTGGACCTCTTCAAACGGTTTGCAACCGCCGGTATGAAGTGTATCAAGTTTTAAAACGAACACATGCCCGTCAATGAGGATGGGCCCGGCGATCTGTTCGGGCTCCATTTGAACGGCGTGTTCTTTCAGTGAGTTATAGGGTTCGGTTAGCGAATTATCTTCGATTTTAATGGGCGTTACTTTTCCGCCGATGCTCGCCAGGCCACCGTGATACTGCTTGGCCAGTTCGGCAAAGTCTGCCTCGTCGTTTAATTCTGTCATCAGTTCTCCGGCGATGCGCTCAGCCGCAGCTTGCGGGGTTTCGTCTTCTGCGACCTGGTCGGCGGCGAGGCGTTCCGGCTGGATGTCGATCAGGCTAAAGCTCACACTGCTGTCGTGGCAGACTTCCGGTATTTCGTATTTGTGCTGTTCGTAGAAGTCGCGGAGTTGCTGCTGAGAGAATCGCTTTTCGGACTTGAATTTGTTGGAAATGTAGGACTGGGTCATGATCATCTTTTTTTGATACTCACGAAATGACTGCCAGTCCATGCCCATCTCCCTGATCTTGCTTTCGGCCAGCGCGTAGTCGTTGCCGTAGCTGGCGATAAAATTCGTGATCTCAGTATCGACAGCTTTATCGAGCATATCGTCGATACTTTCGGGGGCAGTTTTACGGGCTTCCTGATACAGCAGAATGTCGGTTACTTTGCCGCGTATGGCCTCACGAACGATCGGCCGGGCCTGCTCCAAAAAC
The DNA here is from genome assembly GCA_937920485.1 of uncultured Phycisphaerae bacterium. Lineage (GTDB taxonomy): Bacteria > Planctomycetota > Phycisphaerae > Sedimentisphaerales > Anaerohalosphaeraceae > 4572-13. The sequence continues at coordinate 5,410 of CALETL010000083.1, read as the reverse complement.
ACAGCTTCATCTATTTGTGCGGCTGCGGGCTTGAGGATCCTTTCGGTGATCGCCAGAATCTCATCGGAGCTGATCGTTTCTGACTGAACACCCAGTACCATGCTGCTGCCGGTGGGGGCCGGCAGTTCACCCATTTTGATGGGCAAGCCGATCTGCTGCATCTGTTCTTCAGTGTATTTGCCATATTGCTGCTTGCGGCCACAGCCGATGCAGACCAGCGAAATTACCAGACCAATCATGTACAGGGTTGCTGTTTTTTTTACTTTTAATCGCATACAGGTTCCATAAAGTCTTTTTTGTTCAATTTTCAACGGCCCCTGATTATACGCAAATCGAACGGATTTGAAACCCCCTTTTGCGAAGAAACTTATTCGGGAGAAACTTTTGTTAAAACGGCTGTGACCGTCAGATGGTCGGAAAGATCTGTCAAGATAACAGTTTTATTGTTGATATCCCAGTGCGGAGACACGAAAATCCAGTCAATGATGCTTTCAGGTTTTTCTGATGGAAATGTTAAATCCTTCTGGTGGACAGGCAGTGACCGGGGAATCGTTGTCAATTGACCGCTTGCCATGAGTGTGTCGATGCTGTTTTGCCCCTTGGAATCTGTACGATAACGTGAGTCGCCGCTTGCGGAGGTATTGAAATCTCCCATGGCAATCATAGGAAGAGAAGATTGTCTTTGAAGATCGAGGATTTGTTGAACACTGGCCAGCCGGAATGATTCACCTTCAAGCGACAAGTGAACTGCAACCACTTGAACCTGACTATTGTCCGAAAGCTTAATGGTTGCGGCAACTCCTTCTTTGAGACCGCCATACAGGATCTCTTCAAGCAGAGAAGGATGTGGGAAGTCCAGGAAAACCGTATTGGTGATTGGAAATTTGCTCAGGATAACATTTCCAAACCGGAGACTGATGAACGGGAGGGCAATATCTACATTGCGCTGTTCGACTCGATAGGGGTATCCGGCTTCTTTGGCGATGAGCTCTGCTTGGTTGATGTGGCCGCTCCAGTAACTGGAAAAGTCTACTTCGTTCAGGACAACAATATCCAGTTGTTCATCGCGTAGCAGGTCCGCGATTTGTTTGATTCGATCCTTTTTTTTATCGTTTCCGCCACCGTTCCAGCTGGCGGTTCCAAGTCTGCCTCCTCGGCCGTGTGCAATGTTATAACAGCCAACGCGTAACACTGAAAATGGTTCGGAATTGGCCGAGGCGGGGACCGATTCGTCTTGCAGGGTGATGGTACGGACAACGGTCAGGGGGCTGATGAGCCGGACGACGATAAACCATCCCAACATAAATAGTGTAACGTACAGCAGTATGATAAGGACTGTCCTGATTTGTCTGTGTTTTGAGAAGAATCCAGGTTTTGTTCTTTCAGTTTTCAATGGCCCTTGATTATACGTAAATCGTACGGATTTGAAACCCCCTTTTGCAAAGAAAATAGCGGCTAAGATTCCATTGCTTCTTTGGATTGGCTTGTTACAATAATGTAAACGGGCATTTTGACTGAAAGGAGCCAAAGCGGTCCATGCAGTGGGTAACCACGACTCAAATTTTGGATGATCTAAAGTTTTCTGATAACTCAGTTGCATGGAAGACCTTTACTGATCATTTCTACCCGGTTATTCTCGCCTTCGCTAAAAATATGGGGCTGTCTTCAGCGGATGCGGAAGACGCGACGCAGGAAACGATCATTCAATTCCTACGATTGTACAGGGATAATAGATTTCAGCGAGAAAAGGGACATCTTAGCCATTGGATCTTTGGTGTGGCTCGAAATGTCATTCGAGACTTTATTAAAAAGAGACCCAAAGAATACTCTGTGCCGGACAGCTGCACCCGGACATCTTTCTGGGGGTCGGTTCCGGACGAAAAGGCAATCCTGCATACATGGATGACTGAATGGCAGCGGGTGATCCTGAGTCGGTGTCTGAGCCGGGTGCGTTGTGAGGTGGATGAGAAAACATATCGGGCGTTTAACATGTATGCACTGGAACAACAGCCGGTTAAGGCAGTCTGCGAAGAGTTGGATATGACGCCGAATGCGGTTTATATTGCCAAGAATCGTGTGCTGACAAAAATGCGTGAACTCAAAAGATGCTATGACGAGTGACCGGGGAAACATTTCATGGAATGCTTGAATCACGAAACGATCGAACGCTATGCTAAAAAGATGCTGCCGCAGCAGGAACAGGCGGCGATTGACCTTCATCTCAACGATTGTCCCGTATGCAGACAGCACATCGATGAAGCAATGGAAAATGAATCGTTATTAAGCCAAATCCACACGCATCAACTTCCGTTAACCTCGCACACGTTAGACGAACTGCCAAAACCACAACCTGCGATGACAACCGCACAGGCACAGGAAATATTGGGCCGGCAATACACGATTGTCAAAAAGATAGGGCGGGGCGCTTCGGGTGAAGTCTTCCAGGCGATGGATCCTGCACTTGACAGGCCCGTGGCTGTTAAATTTCTTCATCAGGAAACTCTTGCCCGGGCGTGGCAGACAGATCAATGGCTCGAAGGTAAGTTTATGAGCCGGGCGGATCATCCCAATATTGCCCACATCTATCATATTGGCCAGCATGACGGTGTTCGTTATATTGTGATGGAATGGATCGATGGTCTTCCGTTGACGCAGGCCTGGGAAAAGGAGCCGCTGGCAAAACGATTAAGCCTTTATATGCAGGTTCTCGAGGCGATCGATACAGCTCATCGAAAGGGGATTGTTCACCGGGATATCAAACCATCGAATATTCTTGTGACAGCGGCCGGACAAGTCAAAGTGCTGGATTTCGGAATCGCACTGGCGGTTGAAAGTCAACGGGACGAGTCGAACATTTATCGGGGGACTCCGGCTTACAGTGCACCGGAGCAAATTTCAAATCCGGAAAAAATCGGGCCGGCAACCGATGTATTTGTGTTGGGAATTCTTTTGTATCAACTGCTGACCGATACCGTGCCGTTTGCTCAGACCGACAGCAGACAGTTGTTTGAAGCAATTTGCAGCCAACATCCCGAACTACCGTCCGCGATTCAGGAGACGGTTCCGCTGCCGCTTCAGAATATCTGCCTGAAGGCGTTGGAAAAAGATGCTGACAGTCGCTATCGGGATGCGAATGCATTGGCGAACGATGTTTCACGATTCTTACGCGGCGAGAAAGTCTGGAGCCGCCCCAGTTTCGTGAACGATCAGATCCAGCAGGAGATTTTCTACCATCGTCAGCGGTTGGAGGTGTGGCATCATAATGGTATGATCACCGAAAAGGAACACGACAAGTTGGAGAATATTTACGAGCGGGTTGTGGCTCCGGCGGACCTTTCGATTGTCGAATCCCGCAAGCTCTCCTTTTCACAGGTTTGTCTGTATCTGGGGGGATGGATCACGATTCTTGGGTGTGCGGTTTTATTGTCAAGCGAATGGAGCCATATTTCACGATTTTTCAGACCGATCCCTGCGATGCTTTCGGTTGTCCTGATGATCATATGCGGCAGATATTTATGGACAAAAAATGAAACACGCCTGTCCGTTGGTTTTTTGGCAACGGGTTGTTTGCTCCTGCCGGTTGCGGCTCTTATTATGTTTGGGCACTATTCCCTGTTTGGTCCGGACACTTATACGTTGGGGTCAGAATCGGTCGCAGAATTATTCTCGGGATATCCACCGGCACCAGAAGAAACCGTTTCATCTGCGTTTTACCTTGGCAATCTTCAACTTCTTATTTCTGCGGGCCTTTGGCTGGCAGCATCATTATTCTTCCTTCGAATTATACGTTCTTCGATCTTTGTTATTTTTTGTATTTTGTCTTTTTTGGGGCTTCTTTCTGTATTGTATGTGATCGGCGGAATGATGGAAACATGGATCGAGCATGAGCACGTTATTGCTCTGCGCTATCTTTATCCGGGAGTCATATTTTTTGCCGCGGGCATGGTTCTGGATCGAAAAAAGATGACCAAATATGCCTGGCCGCTCAGTGCCGTGGGGCTCTTGTTAGTTGTGGCGTGCTCGTCTTTTATTGCTCTATCCGAGGCAACACTATTTTTCTGTGCATGGGCCAATCCAGACTCTGCCCCGGATTGGTATACCAAGGGGATTGCGTTTTTAAGTCAGGCCGACATTGAGCAAGCCAAAGCATTTAGTTTTATCGTCAATGGACTGATCTATCTGGTTCTGGCATGGGTGTGCAGACGGCAGGGGACACGTCTGCAGCGAACGTTGGGGCAGATATTTAATTGGTTAGGCCCCCTGCATTTGCTTGTTTGCCTTCGTATCCTGGACCAGCTTGGGTCGGGAGTGCATCAGGATGTTTATCGCTTTATGCTTCCGGTTGCCTCGCTGGCCTTTGTGTTCGGCAGTGTTTCACGGCAGATGAAGTCCTTTGTCTTTTCCGGGTTGGGCGGTTTGGCCATTTCTGTCCAAAAGTTCACTTCCGAGTATTTCGAGGACGTTTTTTCCTGGCCGATTGCATTGATCCTTGTCGGATTTTGTTTTATGCTGCTGTCCTGGTGGGTGCCGCGTTTAAGAGCCAGCCAGACACTAAAACGAGAATAAATAACGCTCGTTCCAGCTTTTTTTGAGGCCTCAAAGCATTTTTTCATCATTTCTTCATGTTTTTTTCATTTTTCTGAAAGATCGACGCTGTTTCTCTCCAAATACCTTGTGACAGCTTAAATATGGAGAGAAACCAATGGAAACACATACAGCATCGATTAGCCGCTGCCGTGAAAGGCCATTTGTAATGGCTTTTTCGAAAAGAAGTTGTGTATCAAGATCTTGTTTAAGATGCTTCGTATTTGTAATGGAAATCATAATGGGGCTTCTTTTGGGAGCATTGCTTGGCTGGGCTGTTGGCTGGCGCTTAGGAGCTGCCTATAGGGCTTTTTTTGAACCATCCTTTTTGCCAACTTTCGAAGCGGTAAGAACCTGGTATTACATGCCCGCTACTTTTGCGAATTACGGCCTTTATGCCGGAGCTTTTGTAGGTGTGGTCATAATACGTCTTTGTTCTCAAAAACTCCTGAAAGACCGGATCATTTCTCTTTTTGAAAAGGGACAAACCCAGCCGCAGCAGTTGGCTTGTGCATTAGATCAGGACCAAAGGAAGATTGAATCGATTCTTGAGTCGTTAATTCAAAAGGGACAACTGCGAGTTCCGGATGACTCAGACAAGATACAAATATTTGAAAAAAATAACGAAAGGAACCATAAAATGAAAAAAACAAGTGCATTGTGCGCAACTTTATTATTGTCATTTCTTTTGTTCGGATGCCTGCCTTCTTTACAGCCGTTGTATACGGATGATACGATTGTGTTTGATGAGGCACTCCTCGGCAAATGGTATGGTGAGGATGGTGGCAGTTGGAGCTTTACTAATGAAAGCCAGAAGGGATACAAC
>CALETL010000082.1 GCA_937920485.1 uncultured Phycisphaerae bacterium | reverse complement strand
TTGGCGGATTTTGTAAAACTGGAATCATAAATTATCAATCATATGTAATGAGGATTAAAACGATGAAAAAGCTGATCTTTCTGATACCCGTTGTGTTGCTTTTTGGTTTAGCCGGTGCGGATAAAGCTCAATCCGACTATGTTGTTCAGGAAACGCCGCCTCTGGTTCCGTCAGAACTGATACAGGAGGCGGGCTGGACAAGAAACTGGCAGATGAACCTGCCGTTAAAAAAGCACGAACAGATTGACCGTCTGGGTGTCATGGGGCCGAATCTGTTTGTCATGACCGATACGAACGTGATGTTCTGCATTGATCGCGAAGACGGGCGAGTACGATTCACAAAACAGTTAAGTTCAAGCCGGCTGCCCGTGCAAAGGCCTTTTTATTATGACAATAAATTTTGGTTTATCGTCGGAAGCGAAATGCTGGTGTTTGATCCTAAAGCGGGGGACTTTACGATAAAAGAAAAGATTGATCGAATTGGCAGTGGCGCTAAATGTGGACTTACTCGAAATAAAGATTTTATCTATATCAGCGGCTCTGACAAGCGTCTACATGCAATTAATGTAGATGGCTTCTGGCAGCAGTTTATTGCGACCGCGGATAATGATTCCGCCATTGTTTCGATTGTGGCGACAGATGAAATTGTTGTGTTTGCAACGCAGACTGGTAATGTCATTGGGATGAGCCCGAATAAGGCTGAAAAGATTTGGCAGTATGACGCGACCGGAGACATCAAAGGACAGCTAGTCCTGGATGGTGAGGAAATTTATGTTGGCAGCTTTGACTCCAAACTGTATAAATTGGGTCTTTCCGGTGGCAAACTTCTTTGGAAGTCACCCTTTCATTCCGGCGCTCCTATTCGTGATTCTTTTGCAGTTGGCAAAGAAGTTATATACCTTTATAACGCACTTAATGGGCTCTATGGAATCAATAAACAAAGCGGCAAGGCCGTATGGCAGGTTCCTTCGGGCGAGGGGATGATTTGTGAAACACCCGAAAAGGGCTTTGTGTTTGTATCGCCGGGAGTTGTGAAAGTTATGAACAATGTGACGGGCAAAGAACTGTATTCGGTGAATTTTTCCGGTGTTCGGAAATATGCCGTGAACACAACGGATCCCACAATGTATTTGACGGACACAAAGGGACAGCTGATGAGTATTACTGTGCGATAAACCTGCAAGGGGTATATATCTTCGGACCCCGAAGAGGTCGTTATACAATAGACGGGGACGAAACCCCGCCAGAAAACGCTCCTCTTTCTTGAAGCATCAAAGTGGTAAAGAATCTGTTGAAAAAAGCGCCCGATAAAGTCGGGACTCTTTAATTTTTAGTTTTAAACTTTAATCTTGGATTTTAATAGGATTGCAAAAATGGATGTAAAAATTCAAAGGGCGTTGATCAGCGTATCGGACAAGAGTGGTGTTGTTGATTTTGCCGGACAGCTTGCGGCAATGGGCGTAACCATTATCAGTACCGGCGGGACCGCAAAAACGATATCACAAGCGGGCATCGAGGTTGTCAGTGTGGATTCGGTGACGAATTTTCCGGAAATGATGAACGGCCGGGTCAAGACACTGCACCCCAAGATTCATGGCGGCCTGCTGGGCATTCGGGACAATGCCGAACACGCCGCAGCGATGAAAGAACACCAGATCGAACCGATTGATCTGGTCTGTGTCAATCTGTATCCGTTTGAGCAGACCGTCGCCAAGCCGGGCTGCACACTTGCTGAGGCGATTGAAAATATTGATATTGGCGGCCCCAGCATGGTTCGTTCGGCGGCAAAAAATAATAAGTTTGTAACCATTGTAACAAATGCCGCCCAGTATGACAGCGTTCTTGCCGAGATGAAGGCCAACAATGGAGCGACCGGTCAACAGCTCCGAACGGAACTGGCCCGGGAAGCGTTTTCTCTGACTGCTTCCTACGATGCGGCGATTTCCAAATATCTCAATGCTCAGGCCGGTGATACTTTTCCGAGTCGTGTTTCACTGGCCTTAATCAAAGACAAGGAACTGCGCTATGGTGAAAATCCCCATCAGGCGGGCGCGTTTTATAAATTGGCTGACAGTCAGGAAGTCAGCGTCGGCAATGCGAAACTGCTCGAAGGCGGTACACCCATCAGCTTCAATAATTTGATGGATTCCAGCTCGGCATTTGAGCTTTGCAAAGAATTTGACGAACCGGCCGCAGTGGTCGTTAAGCACATGAACCCCTGCGGTTGCGCTATTAATGATGATATTGCCAAGGCCTATGAAAAAGCATATCTGGGCGATGTGGTCAGCGCGTTCGGTGGCATTGTGGCTCTGAACCGTAATGTGGATAAGGAATTGGCTACAGTCATTATGGAATCCTATGCTCGTTTTGGAAAAGCAAATGGCGCAAGCGGTTTCTTTGCGGAGGTTATCATTGCCCCGTCCTATGATGATGATGCGGTCGAAACGATCCGTGCACTCAAGGCATGGGGCCAGCGGGTTCGTTTATTAGAAACAGGACCGATTGATCGCAGCAAGAGAGATTCTGCGGAATATGATGTCCGTTGTATCGTGGGCGGGATGCTGCTTCAGCAGCGGGATTTAGTTGGCTGGGAAAAGGATGTACTTACCTTCCCGACCAAACTTAAGCCCACACCTGAACAACTGGAAGATTTGCGAATCGCCTGGCTGACTGCCAAGCATGTTAAGAGCAATACGATTACACTGGTCAACGGTAAAAAACTGGTCGGTGTTGGTGCCGGGCAGATGAACCGTGTGGAATCCGGTCTTATCTCTTTCAAGATGGCCAGCGAAATGGCCAAAGGTTCAGCAATGGGTTCCGATGCTTTCTTCCCGTTCCCGGACAATGTTGAAAATGCCGCCAAAGCAGGCGTGGCCTGTATCGCTCAGCCCGGCGGTTCGAAAAAGGACGACGAAGTCATCGCCAAAGCCGATGAACTTGGCATTGCGATGGTCTTCACCGGTAAACGCCATTTCAAACATTAACAGTTCTTAGTTTGTAGTTTATTGATATAAAAAAGCCCGGCTGATGAACCGGGCTTTTTAATTGTAATAGTCACAGCACGTGTAGCTTTTATGATTTTTTCGCTTTTTTCTTTCGAATTGGTTTTAGTCCCACGGCTTTGCGGAGTTTATTGGCCATATCGGTTTTTTCCCATGTAAAGCCCGGATGGTTCCGTCCGAAATGTCCGTTGCGGGCGGTTTCCTGGTAGATGGGTCGTCTCAACTTGAGGTGCTTAATAATCCCTTTCGGCGTTAGCGGGAAGAACTCATGAACCAGTTTTTCAATCATTGCCTCATCGACTTTTGCGGTGCTTTCTGTATCGACCAAGACCGAAATGGGCTTGGCGACGCCGATCGCATACGAAAGCTGGACTTCGCATGCATCGGCCAATCCCGCCGCGATGATATTTTTGGCGATATAACGCGCCATATAGCTGGCGCTGCGGTCGACCTTGGAGGGGTCCTTTCCGCTGAATGCGCCGCCGCCGTGACTGCCGCGTCCGCCGTAGGTGTCGACAATGATTTTTCGCCCTGTCAGGCCGCAATCGCCTTTGGGGCCGCCCACGATGAATTTCCCGGTGGGATTGACATGAATAATCAGTTTCTTGTCAACGAGCTTCTTGGGAAGCACCGGCAAAATCACCTGCTCGATAATTTCCTTTTTAAGTGTGCTGTATTTTACCTCAGCGGTGTGCTGTGTGGAAATCACGACGGTATGGATCCGCTTGGGCTTTCCGTTCTCGCCATATTCGACGGTGACCTGGCTTTTGCCGTCCGGCCGCAGCCAGGGCAGTTTTCCGTTTTGCCGTACTTTTGCCAGTTGGTCCGTTAGCTTGTGTGCCAAATAAATCGGCATCGGCATCAGTCCCGGCGTTTCTTTGCAGGCAAATCCGAACATCAAACCCTGATCGCCGGCGCCCTGCTCTTTATGCAGTCCTGAGCCCTCGGTTACACCTTGTGAAATGTCCGGGCTTTGTTCATCGATCGTGGTTACGACAGCACAATTCTCATAATCAAAGCCAATGGCCGGATCCGTGTATCCGATTTCTTTAATGGTTTTACGAACCACGCCGGGGATGTCAACATAAGCGTTTGTCGTGACCTCGCCGGCGACCATTGCAAGACCTGTCGTAACCAGGGTTTCGCAGGCCACCCGGCTGTTGGGGTCCTGTGCCAGCATTGCGTCCAGAACCGCATCGGATATCTGGTCCGCGACCTTATCAGGGTGCCCCATGGTTACGGATTCACTGGTGAACAAATGTCCTCTACCGTTAAAACGGGTATTCATTGTCTTATGGGTCTTTGTCACTTTACTCTCCTATTAAGCGAAACATTTACAATTAACAGAAAAGCAAAGTATAACTTCAACTTGGAATACAGGTCAAGAGATAACTTTAGAACTGCGTGTGAAAAATCAGTTGACAGCGAAAATAAACTTACGGAGCTTCGTTTAGATGCCAGTCAAATTCGATGAACCTGATGGTGAATTTATTTGTTTCAAGGTAACGAATCTCTTCTTCGGACAGATGGGGCAGGATGAAATTAAGCCAGGTTCGTTCTTCGTCTTTACGTGTGCGGAATTTTTTGATTTCCGCATATTCAGATGCTAAAAAGGTCTCTCTATTTCCCTGAAACAAAGTTGACAAATAAAGCGTATTCTTGTCTCTGTCCCAGCGGATTCCCTTTTCGGTGCCAAGATATTGTTTTACCTGATCATCCAGTTGCTCGTCAAGATGTTCAGCCTTGTAGGGTTCATTTCGCAGTGTCGGTCCGCCGATGCTGGCGTTGGAAAGCGCGAAACAAATACGGGGGTCCTTATAGCGTTTTAACAGAAAATCCTGTTCGATTTCCTGCAGATTGTACTCTTGCCGCT
>CALETL010000081.1 GCA_937920485.1 uncultured Phycisphaerae bacterium | reverse complement strand
ACTGCGCAAGTCTGAAATTAGATGAATTTAAGGGCTCTCAGGAGCTTTTCTACAGAGCATACCGGACCCCTTTAATTCGCCTGGGTAGATTATGGCTATGTAACAGAAGGCTATAGAGTATTGAGTCCTTTAGCTGTTCTGCCGCTTGCGGTTTGGTTCTCCTTGCCGCAGGCGGTTTTTTATTAGAGTCATTCAGGGGTTTTAAAAATTCATTTTGGTGAGCAAGCGGTGTCAGATGTGCTTGCGATATTGCACATTTTATCGCCGCCATGTGGGTTTTCGGACCATGAGGGGGGGTAGTTGCTCGGGCCTGACGTGGTTCATATTGTGTTTGACACAGCTTTGCTGGCTGGGATATATCCATATCTTGTGTTCGACATCCTCAAGGGGATGCTGGGGCCGGAACCATTTTTTTAGCAATTTTTTAATCATAGAAACCCACTTTCAGTCCTCTTACAGTGTTCATATCGGTGCAAAAAACGACCCCCTTAACCGGACAATCGGGATTTTGATGATTTTACTGCTGTCGTCATTTTGCTAATTTGATTATAATCGGCGGCGGAAACCTTAACGGAGCAATCATGGATATCATACACAGAAATTCGAAAACGACGTCGCATTTCTGCCTTCAGTACCTGCTGGCGGGCGCGTGGCAGCCGGAACGGATGAAGACAGTTGAGTTTGAGAAAGCCCTGCTGGAAAACGGCTTGGATTTTTCACAGACGAATCTTTATGACAAGAGCTTTGTGCTGACACGTGCGCAGCCGTCGCAGTTGCAGATCAAGTTTGAATCTCCCGGGCCCCAGGTGACGGCGATCCAGGTCGTTTCACAAACACCTCAATACGATTTGGATCTGTTTTGCCGGGACGCAGAAGCGGCAATGAGCGCTTTTGTGACAACATGGCCCTCGAAGCAGTATCACCAGCTTACCGCAACCGGCAAGATTCATCATTTGTACAGTTCTGAGACACATGCGTTTAAGTATCTGTGGGAACAGCGGCTCGGCCAGCAGCCGCAGGATTTTCAGGTGCTGGGTAATCGACCCGTAGCCGGTGGGGGGTTGCGGCTTTTGATGCCGCCGCATCCGGCTAACGGCGGCGAGCCGGTGTCGATCGAGGTGCGGATCGAATCGTTCCTTCGGGAAACGAATAAGCTGTTTGTTGAGACGGTTTTTACCTGGCCGCAGCCAAAAAACATTCAAACTGACGAGGGGTTTGAGCCGCAGGACTTGATGGAACAGGTCGAGCACTTTGCGGCGAACGATCTTTGGGACTTCATTATGCACGCACCGGACAGGGGTTGACAGCTTGCATCTTGAGCGCAATTTGGTTATAAAGTGCTTTTTATCACAAGGAATAGTCTATGGAATTGACCGACAATCTTAATATTGTTCAGTTTAAGCCGCTGACGACCCCGGAAAAGCTCAAAGCAGAGCTCCTGGAGACCGAAGCAGCCGCTTGTGTGGTGGCAGAGTCACGACGTCAGATCGAGCGGATTCTTCGCCGTGAGGATAAGCGGCAAATGGTCATCACCGGACCTTGCAGCCTGCATGATGAAGAAGCGACACTCGACTACGCAAGACGCCTTCTTAAGGTGCAGAAGGGCTGTAGCGAGCAGGTTTTAATCATCATGCGGGCTTATTTTGAAAAACCGCGGACAACGCTGGGCTGGAAAGGGATGCTCTACGACCCGCATCTGGACGGCTCGTATGATCTGGATTTGGGGATTCGCAAAAGCAGAAAGCTTTTGTGCGAAATCGCGGAGATCGGTGTGCCGTGTGCAACCGAGTTTCTGGACCCGATTGTGCCGCAGTATCTGGCGGACCTGGTTACGTGGGCGGCTATCGGGGCGAGAACGACCGAGTCACAAATCCATCGTCAGATGGCCAGTGGATTGTCGATGCCGATTGGATTTAAAAATGCAACAGACGGCAATCTTGCCGTCGCAATAGACGCAATCAATGCGGCCTCAAATCCAAACTCGTTTTTGGGGATAGACCGCAATGGGCAGGTTATTATTGCCGAAACCAAGGGCAATAAATACGGACATCTGGTCATGCGCGGCGGTACAAGCGGGCCGAATTATTCCAGCGAATACGTGGCGTTTGCAGAAGTGCTGTTGAACAAGGCGCATGTTTCTAACGGAATCGTAATTGATTGCAGTCATGCCAACTCGCACAAAAACTTTAAGCGCCAGCGTGAAACGCTGATAGATACCGCAGACCAAATTCAGGCCGGCAACACCTGTATTGCAGGAGTCATGCTCGAAAGCTTTCTCGGTGAAGGAAAGCAAAGCATCGGCGCCGCCGGTGGATTGAAATATGGTGTTTCATTGACCGATGGCTGTGTCGGATGGGATGAAACCGAAGAACTGATCCGGTACCTGGTGGATTCGATTAAAAACAGCGATTGACACCCAAAGCCCTCATTGGGGCGGTTTGAATGGAGTAAGCATGGGAATTTTTACAAAAACGGTCCAATACCTAAAAGAACATCTTGGCAAGACCCGCCAAAAGATCTCTTCGGGTCTGTCGTCGATCCTGACGCTCGGCCGTGACATTGACGATGACCTGTTGGAACAGTTGGAAGAAACGCTGATCAGTGACGATATTGGTGTGGAGACAACCTCACAGTTGATCGATGACCTGCGCGAAGCGTATAAGAAAGGAAACATCAAAAAGACCGATGACATCCTGCCGTTTTTGAAAGAGCACATGAAGGGCTACTGGCCCGAACAGGACCGGGAACTCAACACCGCAGAAACAGGGCCGACAGTGATTTTGGTGGCCGGCATCAACGGTTCGGGTAAGACAACCAGTATCGCCAAGCTGGCTTACACACTGAATAAGAGCGGCAGCAATGTCATCGTGGCTGCATGCGATACATTCCGCGCGGCGGCGGTGGAACAGTTGACCATTTGGGCCGAGCGCATCGGCGTGCAGATCGTCAAGCACAAATCCGGTGCTGACCCTGCGGCAGTAGCGTATGACGCCTGTCAGGCAGCCGTGGCACGGAACGCCGATTACCTGATTATGGATACCGCCGGACGGTTGCACACGCAAAAGCATCTGATGGAAGAGCTTTCAAAAATTCGTAATGTCATCACCAAGCAAATCCCGGACGCTCCGCACGAAGTCATTCTGGTCGTGGATGGAACGACCGGACAAAACGCAATTGTGCAAGCCAAGATGTTTACTGCAGCGATCAATGTAACGGGCATCTTTTTAGCAAAGCTCGACGGCACCGCTCGCGGCGGTATCGTCATCGCAATAAAGGACATGCTCGATATCCCCGTTAAATTCGTCGGTCTGGGTGAAACACCAGAAGACATTGCCGAATTCGACCCCGAAGAATTCGTTGAGGCACTGTTTAATTAGCGCCTGGTAGTCGCATAACTAACAAAAAAGCGAGCCCGCAATAATTGTGGGCCCGCTTATTATATTGTTTTGGCAATAAAGATGGTTGGCGCGATAACTATTGTTCCGCGTCAGGTTAGGGCATAACAGTACTTGGCGCCTGATGCGGCGTCCGGATGATTACACCCAAGCGACCTAACTCGCCGGACACATCTGTTTGATAGGGGTCCAGTTCAAAACTCCGGCGAAGATTTTCCACCGCCCGAATTTTATCCCCTTCGGCCAGATAGTGAAGTCCAATCTGTTTGAACGGCTCCGCCATCTCCGGATCCAGACCCACGGCCTGATAATAACAGCTCAGCGCATACTCACCAAGGCCCTCATTACCAAACGCCTTGCCCAGCCGCAGTGAGTTCACAGCAGAAACAGCGGTCTGGCTGATATAGATCTCTGCAACAACCTGGGCACGCAGGGTATCCTTCTGGTCCGTCAGCACCTTCACGACACCCGCTTGGGCGCGGTAGTGAACCGGATCGAAGCCTACCGCCACACGATACTCAAAATCGGCCTTGTTCAGCGCGCCTTCATTATAATAAAGCTTGCCAAGCTGATAATGCAACTCAGGACTTTCATATTTGCGGTCGATTTGCTGGAGCAGTACTTCCATTTGGGTTTGCTCAACCGGAGTCACAACCTGCTCAGGATCCGGTT
>CALETL010000080.1 GCA_937920485.1 uncultured Phycisphaerae bacterium | reverse complement strand
TTATTGGAGCGAGGCCGAAGGGACTCGAACCCTCAACCTTCGGATCGACAGTCCGATGCTCTAACCAATTGAGCTACGGCCCCAATCACAGAGCGGAGATTAAACTAAATTCCGCCCGTTCTGTCAACAGATTTTTACGCTGAAAAGCAATTTTCCTGCGAATCAGCCATGAAAAACCCGATATTAAAACTCAAATACGGCACGCCGCTTATTTGCCACCTCGTTTAGTATCCGCTATCAATGCGGTTTTCAGCACCTCACGGGCCTTGCTGATAGACACAAACTTCATGCCTCTTCTGGCTTCTCGCGGCAAATCATCTACATCTTTCATATTTCGCTGCGGCACCACCACTGTCGATATCCCCGCCTGCTTGGCAGCCAGAACCTTCTCCTTGAGCCCGCCGATCGGCAGCACCAGCCCTTTCAGCGTAATCTCTCCGGTCATCGCCACATCCGGCCGCACCGGCACATTCATCAGCAATGACACCATTGCTGTATACATCGCAACCCCGGCACTGGGACCATCCTTCGGCACCGCTCCGGCGGGCACATGCACATGAAAATCATGCTTGGAAAACAGTTCCGCATCCAGCTTAAAACGCGTTGCATTGGAACGAACCACTGAAAACGCCGCCTGCGCACTTTCCTTCATGACATCACCGATCTGCCCGGTCAGCACAAGCTGGCCCTTCCCCCTCATCTTCGCCGCTTCGACAAACAGGATTTCTCCGCCAGTGGGTGTCCACGCCAACCCCGTTACCACGCCCGGCATTGCCGTTCGCATTGCGATTTCAGACTCGAATTTTTCCGGGCCAAGTATCTCAGCCAGGTCTTTCGGGGCAATCGTCGCCCGCCGTCGCTTGCCCTCTGCGATCTGTGTCGCGATATACCTGCATATTGAACCAATCGCCCGCTCAAGGTTCCGCACCCCTGCCTCTCGCGTATAACTGTCAATCATCGCCCGGACTGCTTCATCTTTGATCGTCAACCGGTTCTTATTCAGTCCATGCTCTTTCAACTGCCGACCGATCAAATACTTTTTCGCAATATTCAGCTTTTCATTTTGGGTGTATCCTGGCAAACGCAATACTTCCATGCGATCCATCAACGCCGGCGGAATCGGCTCAGTATAATTAGCCGTCCCGATAAACATCACGTCCGACAAATCGAATGGCTGATCCAGATAATGATCGGTAAAGGAGTTGTTTTGTTCCGGGTCCAGTACTTCCAATAAAGCCGACGCCGGGTCGCCGCGAAAGTCCTGTCCGATCTTGTCCAGCTCATCCAGCATAAATACCGGATTTTTCGAGCCGCACTTGCGAAGCTCCTGCAAAATACGCCCCGGCAGAGCTCCGATATACGTTCGACGATGGCCGCGGATATCCGCCTCGTCTCGAATCCCGCCCAGTGAGATACGCACAAACTTTCGTCCCATTGCACGGGCGATCGATTTTCCCAAGCTCGTCTTACCCACGCCGGGAGGCCCGGCGAAACATAAAATCGCACCCTTGCCGGTGGGATTGAGTTTCCTGACTGCCAGAAACTCCAACACCCTGCGTTTGATTTTTTCAAGCCCGTAGTGGTCTTTATTAAGAATCCTCCGAGCTTTATCAATTGCAATGCGGTCTTCGGTCCGTATCGACCACGGCATCTCGCACACCCAATCCAGATAGGTACGAATCACCCCGTAATCCGGCGAGGCCGTCGGGATCTTATTCATTCGGTCCAGTTCCCGCATCGTCTCTGCTTCCACAGATTCGGGCATCTTTGCTTTCTTGATTTTTTCTTTAAGCTCCCGGTACTCCTCGGTTCGCCGGTCATCTTGCCCCAGTTCCGCCTGGATCGCTTTAAGTTCTTCCTGAAGAAAATACTCCCGCTGAGTTTTGTCGATGGAATCTCGCACTTGTCCTTGTATTTTATGGCTCAGTTCCAGCACTTCCAACTGGCTCGCCAGTGCCAGCGATATTTTTTCCAACCGTTTGTATGCGTCAATTTCTTCAAGCAGTTCCTGTTTTTCTGTTATCGAAATGTTCAATGTTGCTGCCAAAAAATCCGCCAGCGCTGACGGATCCTGAATGTTCTCCAACAGCAGGGCGGCTTCTTCCGGCACATTTGCGCTCAGTGAAATGACACGGTCGGCGGTATCGCGAACGTTGACCATCAGTGCCTGCAGTTTTTTGGTATTGCGCACCCGAACCGGCAATGGTTTAACGCGCGCCTTCAGATACGGCTCGGTTGCCGTAAACTTAATAACCTTAAACCGCATGATCCCGTGCACCACAACGTTGACCGATCCCTGTGGCATCCGAATCACCTTTAGTACTGATGCTGCGGTTCCCACAGTGTATAAATCTGATGCTTCCGGATCCTCAACATTGGGATTCTTCTGTGCCAGAAGTCCAAAAATCGTATCCTGCGGAGCAATATCGCTAATCAGCCGCTTACTGCGTTCACGGCCAACCGCTAACGGCATGACGGTTCCGGGGTACGCAACCGCACTTCGGATCGGTAATATCCCAATCTCCTCCGGCAGACTGTTCTCGTGGTTATGATTGTCTTGATCGGAGGTTTTGTCGTTTATTTGCTCATCCAGCTCGATCAGTTCCATTAGTCTCATCTCGAAAAAATTTCCTTATTTACTTAAAAAAGGTGAAAATTCATGTTTCCGCACTCCGAGTTTATCATACTCGATTCATTGTACCGTGAAAAGACCTATTTTATACACCCCCAAAATGCTGGTTGGCCCCCAAAAAAGATTGATCGGGCAGCGAACAAAAGTCGTTTCTGTGCGTAGATACAACACCTCAATTATAAATGGGCGGCGATAATAACCAGAGCAGGCACCAATTCGAAAGGACCGATCATGAAACAAGCAGGTAAATCGCGCGGTCACAAACAACCACGCAAACAGTCAGTGAGACTGCCGGCACTTATCTTAAAACATTCATTTCTATCCCGTTCTAAGGAGCGATTAGCATCTAAAAAACAACAACGCGCTGCATCCTGAAGCCGAAACCGAATCCAGTAAAGGAAGGATATCGAACACGCCCTACGAAGTCGATGACTCGTGTCAGTAAATATGCATACCGACTTTCTCTTGAAAAAGCAATTGGTATGGTTCATACTTTGAAACAGCTGAAAACCAAATTATCAATTTCAACAGGAGCGGTATAATGTCCACAACAGCATTAGTAACAATTGCCGATGGAATTGAAGAACTCGAGGCGGTTACGATCATCGATGTTCTGCGTCGAGCCAGTACAGAGGTTACCGTTGCCTCGGTTGGTGAGTTGCAGGTTACGGCTTCGCGCGGTGTCAACCTTGCTGCCGACTGCATCATCGGTGACTGCAAAGAAAAAACCTTCGATCTGATCGTTCTTCCCGGCGGACTTCCCGGCGCCGAACATCTGCGTGATTGCACAATTCTAATCGACATGCTCAAAAAGCAAAAGCAATCGGGAAAACTCTTTGCGGCGATCTGTGCATCTCCCGCTGTGGCGCTGGCCCCGCATGGTCTGCTGGACGATAAACAGGCAACCGGCTACCCGTCATTGCAGGACAAACTACCGAATACCGCAACCGAGCGGGTAGTCGTCGACGGCAACTGCATCACCAGCCAAGGTCCCGGTACTGCGTTGGAGTTTGCGATTGAACTGGTACGACAGTTATTTGATGATACTAAAGCCCGGCAGGTTGCCGAACCTATGTTGGTTTTGTAAAAAAAGAGTATTATTTCCCTTTTAGATGTAATTTTTTTCAGGAGTGACAGACCGGCTTTTTTTGCACAAAAAAAAGGCCTGCGTTAACAGGCCTTTACGTATTAGGTACACCTCCACAAATGTCGTGCAGCAGGCATCGGTAAGAAACCCCTTATTTTTAAAGTGGGCAACCGTTGCGGTTGTTCAAACTTCCTGTCAAGCAGGCATGCTCGATCCAATCCGGCCTGGCTTCCCTTAGGGCTGTCATCGGTTCTTCCAAAATCAGCCTCTGACACGAACATCGCAGGGGTCAACCCGCAATTATAATATATCATAATATCGGTCAAATTCCAAGAAATTAATAAACCAAAGACACCATTTTGAATCAAAAAAATTGCAGGGTATAACTCGCCGGCGACAAGACAATCGACCTAAGAAATTGTATCCACAATGGTTATCGCCCTGCCACACAGATATTTCGGGTAACCTAAATCTGTTTTTAAGAGCTTTAAGTGTCTATATTAGTTGTATTTTCT
>CALETL010000079.1 GCA_937920485.1 uncultured Phycisphaerae bacterium | reverse complement strand
AGAGATGGCCGAGCAAAGTGAAATAACCCAGACAATCCAGATGCTGGAAAAGGATGTACACAAAGTTCTGCAAGTTCCGGCTGAAGACGCGCAGGCAAAAACCGAAGCGTTGAATACGCTGCTGATTAATGCGGATGCACTTCTGGATAGAGCTTCAGGCATTGAAAAACCAGATTTGGCAGCTCTGGCTTATATTAAAGCAGCTCAGGCAATCCGTACAGAGCTTCACCTGCGTCCGGAAGTTGACGCGGATAGGCTTGAAACCCAGATCCAAAAAGCCAAAGATGCCTACCAAAAAGCATTTGAAACAGCCGACACGGCCACATGCAAAGCTATGGCTCAATTCGGGTTGGGACTTTGTTCGGAAGAATTGGGACAGACCGCGCAAGCCACGGAAATCTATCAGCAGATTATTGACGAGGAAAGTTACAAACCGACTGTTTTTCCGACACTGGCACAAAAACGCATCGACGGGGCTGAGGACAACGTTGAAACATTTAACTTCGCTAAAGTGCCGCTCATCGTCGAAGAACCGGCTTTAGAAACCGCCGAACCACCCATAGTTGTTATTCCGCAGGAAACAGCGGAAGCCGCCATTGAGCCGACCGTTAAAGAGACCACGGCCACAGAAGCCGCCACTGTCGAACCCGAACAAGCCGTAGAGGAAACAACAGAGCCACAGGCGGAAAAACAGTAACCATTGCCATGGCAAAGTCCAAAGAGAACCCTCCCGCCGACAAGGATGTTAACGCCGGCGATGCGCATTCAGAAGGGGCCGTCATCGATCTGGAGAATAATCTGACCGATGAGCAGGCCGAAGAACTCGCCGGTCGTCATCTGCGTTTTCGAGTGGGCGTCAATCTCAAGTTCAATCGACTGGATAAGTATCTTTGTGGGCGGTTCAGTTGTTTCAGCCGCACCCGTCTGCAAAAACTCATCAAAGAACAAGGCGTCAACGTCAACGGGCGGCCCGCCAAACCCAGTCACAAACTCCGTCCCGCCGACGAGATCGATCTGATCCTGCCGCCGAAAGAAGTGCGGGAACTGGTGCCGGAAGATATTCCGATCAATTTGCTCTA
Organism: uncultured Phycisphaerae bacterium; assembly: GCA_937920485.1. Taxonomy (GTDB): domain Bacteria; phylum Planctomycetota; class Phycisphaerae; order Sedimentisphaerales; family Anaerohalosphaeraceae; genus 4572-13. The sequence goes on along the minus strand of CALETL010000079.1, from coordinate 1,950 downwards.
TGAAGATGACGATATGCTGGTCCTGAACAAGCAACCGAACCTCATCGTCCATCCCGCGCGCGGTTACAAAAGCGGCACACTGGTCAATGGGCTGGTTTATCATTTTCAGAACCTTTCATCCTGTCCCGACGATATCCGCCCCGGCATCGTGCACCGTCTGGATCGCAATACCACCGGATGTCTGGCAGTTGCTAAAAGCGACACCGCACACTGGAAACTGTCGCGACAGTTCGCAGAGCGGACCACGAAGAAAACCTATATCGCTATTGTCCACGGCGTGCCGGAACTGGACGCCGACTGCATCAATCAACCGCTGGGAGTGCATCCGACCGTGCGGGAAAAATATGCCATCCGCCATGATATCGGCAAGGAAGCGATCACTTTTTATGAGGTTTTGGAGCGGTTCCGCGGCTATTCTCTGATACAGCTCAACATAAAAACCGGTCGAACCCACCAGATTCGAGTCCACATGTCATACCAGAAAAACTCTATCGTCGCTGACGACATGTACGGCGGCAAAGTCGTATATCCCTGGCAGATTGAGGATCGAGACGCCGCGCCGGAGCAGCCGCTGATGGGACGTTGCGCCCTGCACGCCTGGAAACTGGAAATCAACCACCCAAAGACAAACGAACGGCTGGAATTCGAGGCCCCCCTGCCCGATGACATGCAAAATCTGCTGGATGCGCTCCGTGAACACCGGAAGGCAAAATGACTCAGTTCGTAGAAAGTGATGAAAACCAAGGGAATGGCGGTATTTCCTGTGAATCCCGACCCCGAAGCGACAAGAGATAAGTTGTTTTTTGGGAACGAGTTACAGAAAAAACCGAAAAATCTTTATTTTTTTCATTGAATCAATGGATATTGGGTGTATAATGAAGGCGTCATAATACTGCTCTTTTTCTTCTTATTAGTAGTACTTCGGACGCTGAGGCGGATTGGTTAATACTTTTGATCTATATAAAATTCGAGTGCGTCTCAGCAAGGCCGGTATCATCGATGCCGGCCTTTTTTATTGCGCCAAAACGACTCTCAGGAGGCGTGTTTGCGGTTCACGGTCACAACAGCGGCCAGCAGAATATGACGAAGGCGGTCGGCACTGAGGTTTTCCAGATAATCGGGAGAATAATCCAGTTTTATCGGGCCGTCAAAGTGAAGCAGCCGCCGAATGACTTCTCGCTTGCTCATTGAGGTGATCTTGGAACACATTTTTTCAAAAGAAAAGTTGGCTGACATCTTTATTTTCCCTAATCATTGTTGGTACACCAGATGTATCGGAGAAAATCCAAAGCCGTATAACTTCGACTTTCAAAAATTGTAAATCATTTTTATAACCAACCCACATTATCTCTACGCAGTGGCTCCCCACAAAGGTCGGTACTTTTTTTTTGAAAATAAACTCAAAGTCTGCTACTCTTTCGCCATGAAAACAGAGGATCTCAATTACACATTGCCGCCGGAGCTGATCGCCCAGCATCCATCCCAAAAACGCCAGCAATCACGCTTGTTGGTGCTGGATCGGGCCGCTAAAACACCGGCAGACCGTCAATTCAGCGATCTGGCCGGATATCTTGACTCCGGCGATTCTCTGGTACTGAACAATACCAAGGTTCTGCCGGCTCGTTTCTATGCACGAAAACTGACCGGGGCGCAGTTAGAGGGGCTGTTTATCCACGAAGAACCGGACGGGCAGTGGCAGGTCCTGCTGAAAAACGCCCGCAAGATCAAGTCCGGCGAGACAATCGAACTGCTGGACCGCACCGGCGATCCCTGGCAGCAGGTTACCGCTACACACAGCGAGGTAAAGGGCCAATGGCTCCTGAAACCAATGCAATCGATTGATGCGTTTTCAGCATTGGAACAGATCGGGGCCGCTCCCCTGCCGCCCTATATCAAGCGGGATAGGGTAGATTCCGATAGTGCCGAAGATTTGCAGCGGTACCAGACGGT
>CALETL010000078.1 GCA_937920485.1 uncultured Phycisphaerae bacterium | reverse complement strand
AACAAAATGCGCAGGTTCATTCCTATGTAAGGAGGGGGCATATATAATTTGAAAATTGATATTACTCAAAAAGGAGTCAAAGCCAGTGAACAGTTACCAGTCAGCAGTAACCAACTATTTGTCATCCCGAATGAAGCCTGGGGATCTGTTCATTCAGCCATTCGCCGAAGGCAGATTCATGTATTATATATTTTCACTTTGATATTCAATATGTTATTTGAACAAACGAACCCATTTTGAGAACCAGAAAAATCACGCTAAGTGATTTTATTAGCAAGACTAATGCCTATTGCCCATTGCCAAGTGCCTATGAAAACGAACCCAAACGAACCCAATCCATTTTGAAGGAGATTGTATTTTGCAGAGATTCGGCGTACAATAGAGTAATGTTCTTTGAAAATTCGGGGGCGACTGGCTTCGACCGGACAGGTAGATGGCTAGGTGGCATGCCCAGGATAACGGTTGGCCTGGCTAAAAAGCCGTTACAATTTTTAACTGGCAACTACCAGTATAAACTGGCTGCATAAATGCGGCCCGTCCTGTGAGAGTTCCTCCCGCGGCTTTCACGAGGGCGCCGATAGTGGGATAGTTTGCCGATGCGTTCGCGGTCGGTGAGCGAAACTTAGCGAACTAGCGAAAACAACAGCCTGTCGTTTGGCGGTTGTTCGGGCGAATCTTAAACGAACGACTATGCATGTAGATGCCTTGCCTGAAATGTCACGGGACGGGGGTTCGACTCCCCCCGCCTCCATTCTTCGTTCTTCGCATCGCTCAGAACGAAGACAGACCCCCGAATTTTGGTATAAACTAAATGTTTAGTTCAGCATCTTTCTTCAGTGCTTTTTCGGTCTGGGCGATGCGGAAATCGGCCAGAGCTTTAGCCATCGCCGTATCGCTCAATGCCAGAATCTGCAATGCAAACACTGCGGCATTTTTCGCACCAGCCTTGCCGATTGCCATCGTCCCGACCGGCATCCCCGGAGGCATCTGCACGGTACTGAGCAAAGCATCCAAGCCACAAGGGCCCTCTTTGGCCTGCATCGGCACTCCGATAATCGGCAGTTGTGAATGCGCCGCCATGGCCCCTGCCAGATGCGCAGCCATCCCTGCCGCCGCGATGATCACCTTGACTCCGTTATCGGCCGCATTGGACGCAAAGTCACACGCCGCCGCAGGTGTACGATGCGCCGACAAAATTCGTACGATCGGATCGATCCCGAACTCTTTTAGCTGTTTAATACAACTTTCCATTGTAGAGAGATCGCTGTCCGAGCCCATTAAAACCGCTACTGGTGACTGTTTTGCTTTAGCCATTGTATTTTCCCTGCCTGCTTTGTACAATTAACATAAATAAAGTCCATTGACAACGTAGACAATATACTCGCTAAATCGGGTATTTGCAAGTCCTCAAAATGGAGGTGAAAAATGAATGTTCGAAAACCGGCTGTTGCAGGTCAATTTTACGGCGGAACCCAAGCCCAATGCCTGGCCGAAATCGATGAATGTCTGCCACTTCGCGATTTAAATATTGAACTACCCAACCCAATCGTTGCGGCAATCGTTCCTCATGCCGGGTGGGTGTTCAGCGGCGAGCTGGCGGCAACAGCATTTAAGGCCATTCAACAGTCAAATCAGGATGTGGATACTTTTGTGATTTTTGGTGCTGCCCACCGGTATTTCGGCGGCGGTGCGGTCGTTTATGACAGTGGAGCGTGGGAGACCCCCCTCGGTCAGGTCGAGATTGATGCAGAACTGGCCGGCCAAATCGTTGCCAAAGGTGCCGTTGCCGATCCCGAAGCCCATCATGGTGAACACAGTATCGAGGTACAGGTGCCCTTCATCCAGCATTTGTTTCCCACTGCCAAAATCGTACCCATTATCGTTCCGGTCGCGGATTTCGACCATACATTCGGCACGCATGTCGGCCAATTGATCCATGAACAACAGGATAAAAAAGTCGTCTGTATCTCATCAACCGATCTGACCCATTACGGCCCACGTTACGGATTCTGTCCGGAAGGCACGGGGTCAGCAGCGTTGAAATGGGCTCGTGAGGTCAACGACATGGAATTTATCGATCTGGCTCTGCGGATGGAGGCCGATCGGCTTCTGGAAACGGCCCTGGACAAGGGAAATGCATGCGGACCGGCTGCTGTAGCAACCCTCATTTCGGCAGCCAAAGCCATGGGGCGCATCTGCGGCGTACTGCTCGGACACACCACCAGCCATGACATTATGCTCGAAAAGTTCAACCAACCCAGTGAAGAATCCGTCGGCTATGCTGCCATCGTGTTTTAGAACCTGTTTCAGAACTCAATTTTTGCTGCAGGCGGCTGATACAGGGTTATTTTCTATTTAATATATTTAATACCTTGAAATACTGATTCGGGCGTAAAATTCCTATTGCAAATCTTTTGCATCTGGTTATAATGCTCCACTTCCGCTTTTGGGAAAAGCAATTGTGTATGATTTCTAAGCCGCAGGACAGGATGTTTTTGCGGTTTTATTGAATTTTTAAATGAATTAGGATCACGGTATTCGAGGAGCCAATTAAATGGTAACTTTAGCTGACGCACCCGTAAACTTATTTGAAGGCGATTTGCCGAGTTTTGAAGACATCAAGACGCTGTGGCAGTATGTCAACTCAAGCGAGATCAATCGTAACACGTTCCGCGAGCAGGCCGAGAACCAAAAAGGTCTGGTCAAAGGCATTGCCCTGCTGCTGTGCGGCGAGGCAGATGAGGCGGCTAAACTGCTGACCAAATGTGGGGACTGTGTTCAAAAATCAATGGCGTTGGGATATGCGTTCCGCAAGCGGGGCGATTTTGATAAAGCAATCGAGGCGTTTGAATCAGCCGCCCAACAAAGTGAAGGTATCGCGGCCGCACTGGAAAAATGTGAGACACACCGTTTGACAGGCGATTTGAAAGCAAGCGAGAAAGAACTGAAAGCATGCAGCAACTTTGAAAACGTCAGCGCCGAATACCATTTCCAGAAGGGTAAGGTTCTGGATGCTCAGGGCGAATATGACAACGCAATGGACGAGTATGAACACGCCATCGACCTGGATAACGGACATGTTAAGGCATTGTTTCAACTAGCATATTCATTTGATCTTCGCGGTGATGAACAAGAAGCGGCCCATTATTATCAGGAAGTCATCAAGGCGGCTCCGGCCCACGTGAATGCCATGTTGAATCTGGCGGTACTTTACGAGGACATGGGTGAATATGATAAGGCGTTAAACTGTGTGGAAAGTGTTTTGCTATCACACCCGAACCATGCCAAAGCCGAGTTGTTCCGAAAAGATATCGCCAGTGCCAGTGTAATGATCTACGACGAAGAAAGAGAAAAACGCCGTGATCGGCAAAATAAGATCCTTGAAATCCCGATTTCTGATTTCGAACTATCCGTTCGCAGCCGCAATTGTCTCAAGAAGATGAACATTCTTTCGCTGGGCGATCTTCTAAGGACAACTGAGGCAGAACTGCTTTCTTACAAAAACTTTGGCGAGACAAGTCTGCTTGAAATCAAGAAAGTTCTTGACTACAAATCATTGCGATTAGGAATGGCACTGGAAGACAAGAACGCTGCCAAGCCAATTGACCCGGAGATCGCCAGTCAGGCCAGCCCTGAAATTCTGAATCAAACAATGGATGACCTGAACCTTTCCGTGCGGGCACATCGGGCATTGGACCGTTTAGGTGTTAAGAGCATTCTCGAACTGATCAATAAGACCGAAGCGGAACTGCTGGGTTGTAAGAATTTCGGCGTGACCAGCCTGAACGAAATCAAGGAACGTCTGGAAGGCCTTGGATTGAGCCTTCGTAAGCTTGAGTAGCCGTATTCGAGCTGCTTGTGCATCCGTTAAGGGAATGAGTATTTACAAGCAAAGCATTTACAGGCCCCCAGCATTCAGAAATGTGGTGTTGTGGGCCTGTGTGGTATGTATATTGACGATGGCGGGATGCCGCCATCGCCCCGCTGAGCCGACGCCCGGGATCGACAGCCCCGAGCAGACGTGGGTGCGGGTTTTGCTCTTTGGCAATCTAAGAGAGTGCACAGTTGCTTCGATAAGCGGTTTCGAAGTTCAGGATGCTAACAGCGGTATCGTGGCAGACTTTCGAAGCGATGAACCGTTTGCCGTTCGATTTTCAGAGGGCATGCTGTTTGTTGGCGAACATCGGATCGGCTGTGATGTCGTGATGCGACCCCATGAGCCACATGTGTTTGAGATCGACGATGTGCCGTATCGCGGGTATCTGCAATTGCGCGTGGATGAAAACGGACAGGGATTTGTGGCAGTGAATCATGTTCCGCTGGAATCGTACCTGTTTGGTGTGATCGGGGCCGAAATGCAAAGCTACTGGGAACCGGAGGCGCTGAAAGCACAGGCGATATCATCGCGAACCTATTGTCTTTATATTAAGGACCGGTTCGGACGGAACCGTACGTGGGATATGACGCGGTCAGAATCGACCCAGATGTATGGCGGTTTAAAGGCCGAAAATGCCACAATCCGGCAGATTGTGACGGATACATCCGGCCAGATTCTTACCTGTCCGAATACCGAGGGACGGGAAGTGATTTTTCCCACATTCTACAGCAGTTCCTGCGGCGGGCATACTGAAGCGGCGGAAAATATTTTCGGTGGTGAACAAATCGCATCACTTCGCGGCGTTGAATGTCGATACTGTGCGGATGTGGCCAAACGCAGTCATTATTACTGGAAGCCGGTAAAGATGACAATGCAGCAGATCAGCGAGAGGTTGCTGAAGCGGTATCCAACGTTGGAAAAGCTTGAAGCAATCACGGGCTTTGAAGTTACCAAGCTGGGCCGCAAAAGCCGTATCGTTCGCGTCAAATTAATCGGAAAAAACGGAAAAACTGATACGATTCGAGGCGAGGACTTTCGTTTGTCCATTGACCCGACAGGCCGGAAAATAAGAAGCGCAATTTTTGGCATCGAAAAGAAAGGAAATATTGTTACCTTTCAAAACGGACTGGGCTTCGGACACGGCGTGGGCTTATGTCAATGCGGGGCTCAGGGTATGGGCCGAAAAGGCAAAACCTATGAGGAGATACTGGACTATTATTTTCTCGGCTCGAAACGAGTAACGATTGAGACGTCGATTGAACCATGAGACCTTACGAATTAATCAATCATGATACGCACAGCAATGCACGACGCGGCAGACTGTTGACGGCACACGGTGTGGTAGACACGCCGGCATTTATGCCGGTGGGTACACGCGGATGCGTGAAAGGGATTACACCGCAGCAACTTCGATCCACCGGCGCACAGATTGTGCTGGCCAATACGTATCACATGCTGATCCGTCCGGGAACGGATGTGGTAGAGTCGTTGGGCGATTTACATGGTTTGATGAGTTGGGACGGACCGATCTTAACCGACAGCGGCGGATATCAGGTGTTCTCGTTGAGTACACTGAACCGTATCGGCGATGATGGCGTGGAATTTGCCAGTCATATCGATGGAGCAAAGATTTATCTTGACCCAGTGGTGGCTACGCAAACGCAGAATCGTTTAGGCGCAGATATCATCATGTGTTTTGATGAATGCACCCCATGGCCCTGTCCGGCAGAGCATTTGAAAAAAGCCGTTGAACGGACGGTCCGATGGGCGAGGCAATGTAAAGATGCCCATGCCAACGAAAAACAACTGCTGTTTGGAATTGTTCAGGGTGGTGTTGATATGGGATTGAGAAGCGATTGTGCACGAGAATTGATACCGATGGATTTTGACGGATACGCGATCGGCGGTTTGAGTGTGGGTGAAGGTCACGACCACATGATCCGAACCGTTGGACACACGACGCCCCTGCTGCCTGAGGATAAGCCGCGTTATCTGATGGGCGTCGGTATGCCGATCGATATCGTCGAGGCTGTGCGAGCCGGTGTGGATATGTTTGACTGTGTACTGCCGACACGAAATGGGCGAAATGCTTATGCCTTTACGGATAATGGACCGATTCGGTTGCGAAACAGTAAGCATGTTATAGATACGGACCCAATCGAACAGGAGTGTCCGTGTTATGCATGTCAGAATTTCGGCAAAGGGACGATACGGCACTTTTTTAATGTGGGCGAGATGTTGGGCCCAATATTGGTATCGATTCATAATTTAACCTATTATCAAAAACTAATAAAAACAATTCGGTCACAGATCGAGAACAGGACGTTCAGCGATTGGGCCGACGAATT
>CALETL010000077.1 GCA_937920485.1 uncultured Phycisphaerae bacterium | reverse complement strand
GTCTGTATTTTTCAGCTCTTCAATCATATTTGTTCCTTTATATTCCCATCAATAATATCAATCACTTCCTGCACTGCCTGTGCCAGATCATCGTTGACCACCATGTGATCATAATACTGCCAGGCCGTGGCAATTTCTCTGCTGGCCGTTTCCAGCCGTCGTTTTTTTGTTTCAGCATCTTCACCGCGACCACGACCGTCAATTCGTTTTCTCAGGTCTTTTTGTCGCGGGGGCAGGACAAAAATAGTTTGCGACTCAGGACGAATTTTTTTTACCTGCGAAGCACCCTGAACATCGATTTCCAGAATCACGATACATCCGGCAGCAATCGCATCATCAACCGGCTGCTTCGGAGTTCCGTAATAGTTGCCGAACACCTGGGCATATTCAAGAAACTCGCCTTCTCGAATCTTCGCCTCAAAATCTTCACGGGTTAAAAATACATAGTCCCGGCCGTTCTGCTCTGAATCAGACTGTGAGCGGCTCGTTGCCGAAACGCTCAAAAATGCATCGAGTTTTTCAACAACCTGCTTACAGATCGTGCTCTTACCCACACCTGAAGGCCCGCTGATAATGACTAATTTCCCCTGTGCCTTAGTTTCTTTCGTTGTCAATGTGCAAATACTCTTTCATTCAACATTTTGAACTTGTTCTTTAATTCGGTCAATCGCGCATTTAATCTCGATGACCGATTGATTGATGATCGTATCGGCGCTCTTGCTGGCAATTGTATTGGCCTCACGAAGCATTTCCTGTGTAATGAAATCCAGCCGTCGTCCGACCGGGCCGCCCTTTTGGCAGCATTCACGAAATTGCGTCAGGTGCGCCCCCAGCCGAGACAGTTCTTCGGCAATATCGCTGCGTTCAGCATAGATCGCCACTTCACGCGACAGCAGGTCCTCGTCGATTTTCAATTGGGCCTTGGCCATCAACTGGTCTACGCGGTTTTTCAGGCGGTCATGATATTCTTCTACAACAACACCAACTCGCTCGCCAATGGCTTTTAGGCGGTCGGCAATATGGTCCAGATTCGTTAGAAGGTCCACCGTTACCGCCTTTCCTTCTTCGCTGCGTGACTGCTTAAGCAACTCCAGTGCCTGGTCTGTCAACGACAGAATAACTTCACGCATCTTTTGCATGTGGGCCTCGTCCGGAACAGCCGGTTGTACGATTCCCGGCAGTGACAGCATCGACGCCAGATCGATCCGGCTGTGCCCGTCTCCAATCGGAAGCAGATCTTTCAATCGCTGAATATACGTCTTCAGTGTATTTTCATCGATGTCAAAAAGTGCCTGCCCCGAAATATTCTTCATCCGCAGCGAATAGTTTATCGTCCCCCGATGAATTGCATCACGATGGACCCGCTCAATCTCGCCCTCAAGGTAGGTCGCAATATCCGGCAATCTCAATTGCGCCTTAAGGTAGCGGTTATTGACCGAACGAATCTCGACAGTGTAAACAACGCCATCAACTTCCGAACTGGCCTGACCAAATCCTGTCATACTGCAAATCATACACCGGACTCCCGTGCGACTAATTGATTATTTCTTCAGCCAGCTCTTCAGCCGGTATTGGACTCGATTCAGTTTCGGTTTCGCCTTCCGCTTGTTCAACAGCTTCTTCAGTCGGTGGTGAAACCTCTTCTGGTGATTCGGTAGCTGCTTCAGGTGTCTCTACGGTGGTATCTGTCTTTTCGTCAACTGCTTCGGTGCCAGCAGACGGCTCATCAACGACCGATGTCTCAGCACCAAGCGAAGCCGGGGCAGATAGTTCCGAGGACGACTCCGAACCCCGCATGTATTTGCCCATCAGCACCGCCAACACCAAAAAGCCCGCAACCAGAGTGATCGTAACCCACGTCAGAAAGTCGCCGGTCTTGGTACCGAGCAGACTGCCGGCCCCACCGCCGCCAAATGCCGCGCCCAAACCGCCGCCGCGACCTTTTTGGAGCAAAATAATCAAAATCAGCGCCGCACAAACCAAAATAAACAGTGCTATTACCAAGTTTTTCATTAATGAAAGTGCAAGCAAAAGAGTCATATTTTATCCTCTAAATTAAAACTTACCTTAAATTCGTTTAATTGTCACGCAACGGTTTTCACCATTGCGGCAAAATCTTCAACCTTTAAGCTGGCGCCGCCGACAAGCAAACCATCCACATCCGGCTGACTCATGAGCTCTGCGGTATTTCCCGGCTTGGCTGAGCCGCCGTACTGAATCCGCATGGATTGGGCAACATCATTGCCATACAGGTCCGCCAGTAAACCACGGATCATTGCATGAACTTCCTGTGCTTGATCGGGCGTCGCCGTTAGGCCTGTGCCAATCGCCCAGACAGGTTCATAAGCAACGGTAACTGCCTGAACACGCTCTTTGCAAATGCCCTCAAGACCGCTTTTAACCTGGCGGGAAACAACTTTGTTCGTCGTTCCGGCTTGGCGCTCTTCCAACAGTTCGCCCACGCAGAAGATCGGAAGAAGGCCGCTGTTGATCGCGGCGGATATTTTCTTGTTGATGAGTGCATCCGTTTCACCCATGACGTGCCGGCGCTCGGAATGACCGATGATCGCATAGGTGCAGCACACATCCTTGAGCATTTCACAGCTGATCTCACCCGTGAAAGCACCCTTTTCTTCAAAATAAACATTCTGCGAACCCAAGGCGATATTGGACGAACTCAATGCCGTCGCAACGGCCCGCAAATACACAAACGGCGGGCAAACGGCAACATCGACGGTGTCCACACCGTCCAGTTCTTTTGCAAGACCGCCGGCCAGTGAAACAGCGCTGTCGGTATTCATATTCATTTTCCAGTTACCGGCAATAAATGGCTTTCTCATTTTCACCTCTTAGCTATTCGATTGGTTTAAATTGTCTATAAAATAGAAGCACTGCGGGGAAAACTGCCCAGCACCGAAAGTTGCAGGCAATGCTGCTTGGCTTCGGCTAATGCTTTTTTCACATTGTCATCTTCTCTGTGGCCCAGAAAATCAACAAAGAAATAATATTCCCACTCACGCTTTTTGTTCGGACGTGAGCCGATATTGGTCATGTTGATGCCGTAATTTTTGAATACGTTCAGCACATCCACCAAAGCACCGGTTTTATGAGCTGTACTGAACAGAGCGATTGTCTTATCGTCCCCGCTGGGCCGGGAATCGTGCTTGCTGATGATCAAAAATCGGGTGATATTGTTCGACACATCTTCAATATCCTGACACAATATCTTGAGCCCGTAAATTTCCGCGGCAATGGTCGATGCAATCGCTGCCGATCCCGATTCG
>CALETL010000076.1 GCA_937920485.1 uncultured Phycisphaerae bacterium | reverse complement strand
CTTAAACTGACTTAAAAGCGATATCGTATCCTTTCGGCGACTGTCTTTTAGGTATTGACGAATTGTCGTTTGGAGTCTATGAGTAACACACGCCTGCAATTCCTTTTGCCGCCCGAATTGCTTTGACAGTTCCAGGTGTCGACGGAACAGTTGTATCATAAAATCAACGTCATCATTGATCTTTGTCGAACTGCCCGGGGTGTCCAGATGATAGATCGCCAGCGGTTCTTTCAGATAGCCAATCTGCGGGTATTGATAGGCAATGCGAAACCAAAGATCGGTATCCTGAGCGCGTTTCATGCCCGGCTCGAACATCCCGACTGTTTCGAAAGCCGATTTATGAACCATAACCGTAATCGTAGAAACATAAAACCCGTTCATATAGGCATGAAAATAATCTTCAAAAAACGCAGTATTTCTTTCAGATTCAGAAAATCGTTCCACTGGATGCGCCAGTTCAAATTTTCCATGTTCGGCTTTATCCCACGATAAGTTTGTGAATGTCCATTTCAAGCCGGGGTTTTGCGAGAGGTGTTCGGATTGGCGATGGAGCTTTTCGGGCAGCCATTCATCGTCGGCATCGAGAAAGGCAAACCAGTTACCGGTGGCGGCATTGATACCGGCGTTGCGGGCGACGCTGACGCCGGCATTTTTCTGCTCAATCAAAATGACCTTATTACCAAAGCCACGAACAATTTCGGCGGTTTTATCTGCGGAACCATCATCAACAACGATGATCTCGTCGGCAGGCCGCGTTTGTTGTAAAACGCTTTTAATGGCCCTCGCGATATGTTTTTCGGCATTATAGGCCGGTATGACCGCACTTATTTTCATCAGCTTTATCTTATGTTTCAGTTACCCAAAGAATATTCGGATTAAATCGTGATATGTAACCACCAACACTAATCCCAAAAGCAGTGCCAGGCCAATGTACATAATCGGCACCAGGACTTTATCATGGACAGGTTTTCCGGTTATCTTTTCGATGATCAAAAGGACAATATGACCGCCATCGAGCACCGGTAAGGGCAGCAAATTCATGACCGCCAGACAGGAACTGATCAGCCCAAGGAAGTAGAGATAACGGCTCACAGAGTAATCTGTTACCTGATAAGTCATCGAGATAATGCCGACCGGACCGCTCAAGTCCGATACCTCAACGCCGTCCCTGCGAAACAACTGTCCTAACGTCGCATAATTGCTCATGATAAACTGCGACACTTTTTTGACGCCCATTTTCACCGCTTGGACAGGATTGGATGCTTCGAACAACCGTGTCATTTCGGCAAACGGAAGTACCAATTCCAGCGATGCCTCGGCATGAACCGGCTCAAATTCTGGAACCACCACGGCAGTTCCGCCAGGCTTTCCTTCAAACATATATTCAATACTGACTTTATGGCCGGCACTTTTCTGCAGTAGCGTCGCGATTTCAAAAAAATTGCTGACAGACTCACCATCTACAGCAACAATCGTCGCTCCGGCAGGAATTTCAGACAGCAGCATGGCATGTCCGGAATCCGGAATCACCTGGGCCACAACAGGATGCTCCATGTCCAATCCGGGACTGAAGCCCACTGTCACCCGTTTGCTGCCCGGGCGTTTCCTGGGATTTAATATCAACTCGACTTTTTGATCAAGCCCTTGTTCGTCCTTGCGAAGCACGGTCACCGGCATATCCTTGTCTTCGTATTCGTTGGTTAACTCACGAAGCTGTTGGTAGTTGGGATAGTCCACCTCGGCAACCCTGATGATAATATCTCCGGTTTCGAGTGGTAAAACACTTTTCTCCTGCCGGAACACCTTCTGCCTGATCCATTCGATGATCTTTTGCCGCTTTGTCTTTTCCGCCTCCGGTATCTTTCCGTCATGAGCCACTGTCAGACGCGGCACCAGTGAACAGAAATGTGTCAGATCATATTCATTGCGAAAATCTTCGAACGTCGGAGAAACCAACATTGAAAATTTCACGGACTCCATGGTTCGCTGGTCACTATCCGGATCGATCGGCCATTGGCGTGAAATACGTAATTCAATTTCGGGCTTGAATGTCTGTAATACCAGTTCCCGATAATGCCACGGATCTGTAACTGCCTGTCCGTCCACCGCTTTGACTTCATCACCGGGACGAAGACCTTGGCCTGTTTTCTCCCACAAGTCATCCACAGCATCGGGGTTCTTTGCAATAACAGGATCAATCACAGGTTTATGGGGCTTTTCTATTCCTGAAAAGCGAAGCTTCTTTCCGGATCCGGCGGGTTTTTCGGGAATCACTTTGATTTCTTCTTCTGTTCCATCCTGATGACGCACAACGTAAGAAACCGGTTCTCCGGAGGACAGTAACGCCGCCTGGAAAATAGTCTCAAAATCGACACATCGTTCACCATCGACAGTGAAATAGTCACCATTGACCTCGACAATCTTATCTCCCGCTTTTATGCCTGCGTCATAGGCAGGTGAGTTTTTAATAACCCTGCCAACAACACCGGCCGGCAAATCGATGCCATTCATATATAACGCCATGAACAACACCATCGCACCGATAGCATTGAATATCACGCCTGCCGATACCACACATATTCGAACCCCAACTGGGCGGTTGTTATACGAGCGGGGGTCATCATTTTCACTTGCGGCACCGGTGTCGGACTGGCCCAGCATTCTAATATAGCCGCCGATCGGCAACATCGCAATTTGGTACTCGGTTTCATTGTCACCTTCTTCAACGTGCTGTTCTTCACCAATTTTGGGAAGCACACGAAAACGCCAGCCCTCTTTGAGTTTTCGAATACCTAGTACCACTGGCCCCATGCCAATGGAAAAGGCCTCGACCTTGATGCCGCCGAGCTTGGCGGCGACAAAGTGCCCGAACTCATGGATCATGATGATGCCGCCAAAACCCAATAAAACGGCCACGATGCGGAGCGCGGGCCTGGGGTTTTGGACTCCCCATACCACCAAGAAGCACAAAATAATTGCAAAGATAACCAGTTGCTTTGTTTGGCTCTTTGGCGCAACCTGCTCTTGTGTTGAATCCTGGTGTGATGTTTTTTCCTGCTCTGTCATAAATACCTCTTGTGTTATCAATGATTAGTTAATGACCGTTGTGTTATGATCAAGGCGTGCCGCAACCTGCTGTCGCGCCCACGCATCGATTTCCAAAAGTTCTTCAAGTGTCAGATGTTCTTGATTCGAATGGACCTGCAGGCAATGATCAATCAGTTCCATGATTTGACCAAAGCGAATCTGCCCATCCAAAAACGCTTCCACTGCCGCTTCATTGGCAGCATTGAAAACGACCGGTGCCGAGCCGGATGTTTTGGCAACCTCAAAACCCAATGCCAATGCTCGAAAATGATTCAGGTCCGGCGTCTGGAAATTTAACTGGCCCAGTTTATGAAGCTGGAGGCCCTCGGAAATTCCCTCTCGTCGCTGTGGATAGGTCAGTGCATATTGAATCGGCACTTTCATGTCCGGCGTACCCAGTTGGGCGATCACGGAGCCGTCGATAAACTCGACCATGGAATGCACCACGGATTCCGGATGAATCAAAACATCAATCTTATCAACCGGCAAATCGAACAGCCAGACCGCCTCGATTATTTCCAGCGCCTTGTTCATCATGGTTGCCGAGTCTATGGTTATCTTGGGCCCCATGTCCCATGTGGGATGGTTCAGCGCCTGTTCAACAGTGGCGTTATTCATTTCTTCAAGCGTAGCATTTCTGAAGGGCCCGCCGGAAGCGGTCAGGATAACCTTTCGCACCTCCTGCGGGTTGCCGGCCTGCATGGCCTGAAAAACAGCAGAGTGTTCGCTGTCGATGGGCAGTAATTTGGCTCCGCTTTGGCGGGCGGCGGCGGTTAGTAACTCACCGGCGATGACCAGCGGTTCTTTATTGGCAATGGCCACTGTTTTTCCGGCCTTCGCCGCGGCCAATGCCGCCGGAAGCCCTGCGGCACCAACCACTGCACAGACAATAATATCCGCTTGCTTCAATGAAGCAAGTTCAACAAGCGAATCCGAGCCGGATAAAACAGTGCCCGAAAAACCGGAAAACGTCTGCTTCGAAATGTGTGCTGACGAGGTGTCCGTAACGGCGATATATCGGGGCCTGTATTTTTCGGCCTGTTCGGCTAACCGGTCCAAGCTGGTGTGAGCACTCAGCGCAATGACCTCGTACTCGGGGCCGAGCGCATCAATGACCTGAAGCGCGTTGCGCCCGATGGAACCCGTCGAACCTAAGATAACCACTTTTTTACTCATAATACCCTTAAGGGTAGTAAATTCCGCGAGTTAAGTCATAACTTATGACCGCAACCCTATATAACCACGCAGAAATTTGGTTTTTTTCGCAGTTACTATACGGTCGGACAGTATCCCAGAAAAAGGAACAAAGGTCAAGAAAACATACGTGAGGTGCATTTGAGAGCAGAAAATGCTATTTGACACGATATTTTTTGTCGAAAATGCCTTTAGAGGCCATCAATAATAGTAGGTTAGTGCCATTTCAACATTCCAATTGTTCTTAGTGTTTTTGATTTTGTCGATGCTTAATCTTTCACATTTCAGGTCCGGCCAGCGAAGCAGCAACGCGGACAGGAATTGCGCCATCTTCTCAATATCAATGTCTTTAATTGAAATCGTTGCGGATTGTGTTTTACGTCCGGCCCGATTCGCTTCACCTCTGACAGACAAGTTGTAACTTGAAGACGGAATGGAAAAGGCCTGGGCAAATTGAGTAATCGTTTTGGTAAAATCAAACTCTTCGGATTTATCATTTTCATCAACTTTATAAGCCAATCGTTCCGGCTGTTTATCAACAAGTTCATCAATCAAATTCTGTGCTTTTTCGTATTCCGCCTGGCTTTCTTCCCAGGCATCAACCGATTTAGGATAAAATACGAGCCCCGCCATAATGGCCCAAAGGACCGCCATGACCGGCACCAGAATATAATAAAAATTCGGGCTTTTGAAATTTATTTTCATCGTCTTTTTCCTTTTGTTTGTTTCGGTTCCACATTGAATTGGAAAGTGTCACGATTGCCGGACGTCCGGATGCTTTCTCCGTTCATCTTAATTTTCGGATGCTTTTTGATCTGATTGAAAAAAGTCGTCACCCCTTTTCGGGCAGTAGTGGCCTTGGTATCGCCCCTGACATTCATGGCCCGCTCAGAAATTTTTATCTGCTGAATATTGATATCGATGTTTTTAGGTGTCTTATTCATCGCATCAAGAAAAAAGGTCAGCTTGGCCGGCACGGATTTGTCATCGCCGGGACCGAGACCAGCTTCCATTCGTTTGGCTCCATCCAGCTCACTCTTCAAATAAGAGCTTGCGGTTCTAGGAGGCCTTATTTTTCTTCCCATCAAAACAAGCTGACTCTCTGAATTAAGTTTGTCAACAAGTCTGTCAGTGTCACGATTCATCCGAAATGTTTTCATTTGAAAAAACAGCGCAATGGTAATCAGAAGAACGGTTACTGATATTCCGATGAGTCGCAAACTGCCTTCAAGAACTTTTCGCCGTCCCTGATACGGCATGAAATCTCGGCGGAAGTCGGTTTTGTGGCCTCGTATTTTCGCCGCCAGTGCCGCTCCGTAAGCAATCATCAGCTCGTGACACGCGAGGTCATCTTCTGTAGCCAACGCTGAGGCGATATCTTCCTGCGGTTCTTCAGTCAGAATTTCAAGGCCGCTGCGCTGGGCCAGCAAGTC
>CALETL010000075.1 GCA_937920485.1 uncultured Phycisphaerae bacterium | reverse complement strand
GTTTCGTTGTGCGGAAACGGAAAAATATGCTCATGTGACGTTCTTTTTTAACGGTGGGCGTGAAGCGCCGTTTGAAGGCGAGGACAGGCAGATCGTACCGTCGCCAAAGGTCAAGACGTATGATATGCAGCCGGAAATGAGTGCCGAACAGGTGTGCGAGGAAATCCTCAAACGGCTGGATGCAAATGCCCATGATGTCATTATCTGTAATTTTGCCAACCCGGATATGGTCGGACATACCGGTGTGCTGGAGGCGGCGATCACGGCGTGCAAAACAGTGGACGCCTGTGTGGGCAGAGTGGTTGACAAAGTCAAAGAACTTGGCGGCAGCGCGGTGATTCTTGCTGATCACGGCAATTTTGAGCGAATGTGGGATTTCAAGAATGATATGCCCCATACCGCGCATACCATAGGTGATGTTCCGTTTATTATTGTCGATGAGGAATTTAAGAATCGCAAGATGGCCGAAGGCGGCAAACTGGCCGATGTGGTTCCGACGATGCTTGAAGTGATGGGCCTTGAAAAGCCCGAAGAAATGACTGGCAACAGTCTGTTGCGGTAAATTAAAATACTTTAGCGCAGTGTCACCCCGGATTTGATCCGGGGTCCAGGGCGTTGGCGTCTGGATGCCGGATCAAGTCCGGCATGACAATACAGCGGAGTAATATATGGGAAAAATAGCGGTTCTTGATAACAACATGATCAACATGATCGCTGCAGGCGAAGTAATCGAGCGGCCTGCCAGTGTTGTTAAGGAACTGCTGGAAAATAGTATCGATGCGGGATCCGGGCGGATTGTTGTTGAGGTCGAGCAGGGGGGTCGCGATCTGATCCGTATTATTGATGACGGTTCCGGGATGGACGCAAATGATCTGGCGCTGGCGTTTGAGCCGCATGCGACCAGTAAAATTCGTGTCAGTGACGATCTCAGCGGTATTCGCACAATGGGATTTCGCGGGGAAGCATTGGCCAGTATCGGCTCGGTAGCGAAAGTGACCGTAACCAGCCGGACTGCGGAGGCGATTGAAGCCTATACGATTCAGAATGATTGTGGCGATAAAAGCCAGGTTCGCCCGTGCAGCGGCGATGTCGGAACGACGATTGAAGTCCGCAACGTTTTCTATAAACTTCCTGCCCGTCAAAAGTTCTTAAAGACACCCAAGACAGAGATGGGCCATATTACCGAGCATTTTACGCGGATCGCGTTGGCTCATGATGATCTGGATTTGACACTGAACCACAACGGCCGCGAGGTCTATCGTCTGCTCAGTGGACAGGGCGTCAAAGAGCGGATTCGTGTTTTGTTTGGAGAGGCACTGGCTGAGGATTTGCTGGAGACCAGCCGGAGCGAACGCGGGATGCAGATACGTGCGTTATTGGCCAAGCCGGTTGCTGCTCGTGCCAGTGCTAAATACCAATACTTGTTTTTGAACGGTCGATTCATTCGCGACCGGTTTATTCTTCATGCGGTCAAAGAGGCGTATCGGGGTTTGATGGAACCGAATAAGTATCCGGTTGTGTTTTTGTTCATTCAGATGCCGCCGGAAAACTATGATGTCAATGTGCATCCGACCAAAGTGGAGGTGCGGTTTGATAATTCCAATCTGATTCATTCTGCGGTGTTGGCGGTACTGCGGGATAAATTGCTCAGTACCAATTTGGATGTTGGTGGACGGATGCCATCGGCCGATACGGAGTTTGATCCGTCATCGGGACTGCAAGCCGATTCGCGCAAGGAGCGCATTCAGCAGGCAATGTCGGACTTTTTTAATAAGCCTGCTTCTGCCCAGCATCAGCGAAAGTTTACGTTTTCATCCGGTAAACAGGGCGGCGGTTTTTCGCCGGTGCAAAGTCAATCTGGTTCAGGGGCGCCGCTGCCGGACATGCCGGTTTTTGAAAGCCCTGCGAGTATGGAAAGCTTTCATGCAAAGCAATACCTTCAAGTGCATAACAGTTATATTCTGCTGCAGAGTGATGAGGGCTTTGTGGTGGTCGATCAGCACGCGCTGCATGAGCGAATTTTGTATGAGCAGATGGTTAAGCGTCTCAATGAGGGGAATCTGCCGTCGCAGCGGTTGCTGATGCCGCACAGTCTTGAGGTGACGAATGCTCAGCTCCAGGCGTATGAGTCGCAAAAGGATTTATTTGTCAAACTGGGGATCGAAGTGGAACCGTTCGGCCCCAATACATTAGCGGTGCAAACGTTTCCGGCGTTGCTGGATAAAGTCGATCCGGTTGAATTTGTTAAAGAGACGCTGGATAAGCTTGTTGAGGAGGGGGCCGATATAGATTCCGAACGGCTGGTGCATGAGGTGCTGGACATGGCCGCCTGTAAGGCAGCGGTCAAGGCGGGTGACCCGCTGAGCGATGAGGAAATGAACCAGTTACTAAAGGATAAAGATATTGTCCTGCGAACCAGCCGGTGCCCGCACGGCAGACCGGCGACGATCTCGTTTTCATTGAAGGAACTGGCAAAGCAGTTTAAGCGGACGGGATTTTAATGAAAAATTTCAAATTTCAAATTTCAAATTTGAGATTTTTAACAGTTGTAGTGGTAGGGTGGACGGTGTCTACGCTGTTGTTGGCTATGATGATTTGTGGTTGTGCGAAGAAGTCCGAACCGGTGGATGTGCCGCAGGGTGAAAATACAACCATGCGGATTATTTCGATGGCGCCGAATCTGACGGAGATATTGTTTGCGTTGGGTTTGGATGAAGAGATCGTTGGTGTGACAAAGTTCAGCACCTATCCGCCGGAAGCCAAACAGAAAACATCTGTGGGGACGTTCTGGCAGCCGGATATTGAGGCGATGCTGGCATTGAGGCCGACGTTTATGGTCAATCTCTGGTTTGATCAACAGGCGGCCGTTGTCTCCCGTATGGAGCGAATCGGGTGCGAGGTGTTGACGCTGCGGATCGAGACTGTGGAGCAGTTGCATGAGGCGATCCTTAAGATCGGTCAGGCGGTTGGCAAAGAACCGGCCGCAGAGGCGATGGTTCAACGGCTCAAGAATAAACAGGCCGAGATGGCTGCGCAATATGCTGACCTGCCAAAACCCAAAGTGTTATGGGTGATTCAGCGATATCCGTTACGTCTGGCGGGACGGGATACGTTTATTAATGAGCTGATCGAGATGGCCGGAGGCGTCAATGCCATTGGCCCGACGCTGACACAGTATCCACCAGTGAATTCCGAAGAGGTAATCGGTTGTATGCCGGATGTGATTATTGAGCCGGTGATGGATCCGGAGCAGTTTGACGAGCAGCAAAGCAGTGCGGCCGAATTTTACCAGCGCTATGCGATTGTTCCGGCGGTACAAAACGGAAGGGTTCATATTGTTGATGGCGATGTGGTTTCACGGTTGGGACCGCGGCTGGATGAGGCCGCCGAACTTATCGCAGGGTGTTTATGGAAAGAAGAACCAAATCCATGATGTTAACGTCTAAAAAACTGATTGTTCGTGTCACGCTTGCAGGGTTGCTGTTAATCATCGTAATGGCCGGATGTCTGTTGATCGGATCGCAGGATATTTCACTGCGAAATGTACTGCAGGGGCCAATCATCGAGGGTGTCCCCAACAGCGACTACCAGATTCTTGTTGCGGTTCGTTTGCCAAGGATTTTTCTGGCGGCGATTGT
>CALETL010000074.1 GCA_937920485.1 uncultured Phycisphaerae bacterium | reverse complement strand
ATCGCCGGCACCGTGAAACGTTGTTAATCCCGCTTTGTCCAGTTCGCGAAGCAATTCCGGAATCGCTTGTAACTTGACACCATGATACTGAGCGGATTGTCGTGTTGTAAACGAGACTTTGCCCGGGGTGTACTTCTCCGCCAGTTGCGCGATGGCTCGGACTTGTGCCGTCGTCATGTGCCCGCCGGGGATGACGACCCGGACCATGTGGTCGCCCTTTTGACGCGACCGGTAGATCCCGTACCACTTGGCAACGAGTACTTGTTCTTTGGACATCGCTCCTGTTCGGGCGATCGCATCAAAATCCAGCAGCAGCCCTGCTTTTTTGATTTGCTCTTCTTCTGTCAGTTTGATTCCATTTGAATCCTGCTGCATCATTCAAAACTCCATACATGAACCACTGTGAATAAGGTACTCTAAATACCGCTGCCGTCTTTGTGCAGGCCGCATTCTTTGTGGGAGTCCTCCCAGGGAAATTTGCCGGCACGTTTTGGGGCCTCGTCTTTGACGGGGATGTGGCAGTGTTTGCAGCCGATCTCACGAAACTTTTCCCCGTACGGCGATGCGAAATCATACAGTTTATTATAGGGGACCCCGTTGTCTTTGAGATACGCATCGATCTGTTCGGCGGTCCAGTCGAACAGGGGATTGATCTTGATAATATCGAATCCGCCCATCTTGGCGACAGCGACTTTTTGAGAATTGGCTTGACGGTGATCAGATTGGTCCGATCGCAGCCCGGAGATCCAGACGTCAAGGTCTTTGAGCTTTTTGAGCAGGGGCAGCCGCTTGCGGATTTCGCAGCAGCGTGAACGTCCGAAGGACGAGTAAAACGGATACTGTCCGAAGTTTTCGTACAAATCCTCGATATCCTTTGGGTCTGGTTCCAGCCGCTCGATTTCGATATTGTAATGTTCCTGAACCTGGCGATACAACTCGATCGTCTCGTCATAGTTACAGAACGTGTCGACGAAAAAGACCGAGTATTCGATGCCGGACCTGGAGGCCATGTCTATCATGACGCTGCCGGTTTTTTGCAGAGAGGTACCAATGGCGGCACGTTTACCGTAAGTGTCAAAGGCAAATGCGATCAATGCCGCCGGTTCGAGCGTTTTGGCCTTATTTATGAATTCATCACGGTTCATCCGTATTATCTTTCGTTTTTTACAGGTCGCTATTATCACTTGTAATCCCATGGGAATACTATAGTATACGGTTTTGTGTTCACAGTCAATCCAGAATTTTTGAAAAAAGGGCATTATTATTGCAAATGTTTGCTTTTTAAGCGTCGGAGAGGGTCACTTGGGCGCCGAGCTGGTTCATGAGTGCTACGAATTCAGGGAAGGTGACGTTCATCGCTTGGGCGGTGTCGATGGACATTTGACCGTCCAGTGCCATCCCGGCGATGGACATGGCCATGACGATGCGGTGGTCGCCGTGGCCGTGGACGTCGGCTGAGGCGAGATTGCTTCCGCCGGCGTGGCCGTGGATGACGAGGCCGTCGGGCAGTTCTTCGACTTCGGCGCCGAGTTTGGTTAGTTCTTTGGCCATGCAGGCGATGCGATCGGTTTCCTTTTCGCGGGCCTGCGGGACGTTGACCAAGCGGGTTTCGCCTTCGGCAAACGCGGCGATAACAGCCATCGCGGGCAGGGCGTCCGGCGTGCGGTTCATGTCGATCTCGCAGCCGACCAGTTCGGAGCGACCCACATGAATGCCGTCCTTGCTGCAGTAAATGTCGGCTCCCATCGCGATCAGGTACTCAGCGACGGCTTTGTCCGGCTGGGAATCGTCGAAATCCAGCCCCTGTATGAGGATATCTTCGCCGATCAGGGCTCCCGCGCAGAGGAAGAATGTCGCGCTGGAGAAGTCGGCGGGTACGGCCATGTCGAATGCGGTGTAGTGCTGGCCGCCGGGGATGCGGAAGAAGCTCAGGTCGTCTTTCATCTCGTATTGGATGCCCTGCCTGTCGAGCCAGTCGAGCGTGATACGGGCGTAGTCGGGTTCGTAGAGCAGGGGGATGCTAATCTCCGAATCGCCTTCGGCCAAGGGACAGGCGAGCAGTAAGCTGGACAGGTATTGGCTTGAGGTGCATTTGACGGTTGTTTTTCCGCCGCGGAGCTTGCCGGAGATGGTTAGCGGTGGGCAGTCATTGTCCAGATGCGCCTTTCCATTTGCTCCTAAGTCATTTATTGCACTTAGGATAGGGCCGACAGGGCGGTTTTGGATCTGGTGGTCGCCGGTGAGAGTAACCTCGTTTTCGGGGCTGATAAGGGCACATGTGCCGATGGCCAGGTTCATGGTTGTGCCGGAGTTGCCGACATCGATCCGGGTATTAATGGGATGTAATTGGCCATTTATGCCGTTTATGACCCATAAATCATCGTTTTCGGTGTCAATTTCGGCCCCGAGGATACGGTAACATTCGACTGCACTGAGCGCATCGCTGGAGACAAGCGGTTTATGGATGCGGCTGGTCCCGTTTGCGAGTGAGGCGATTGCGACGGCCCGAATTGTGTGCGATTTTGAGCCGGGAACGCTTACTACGCCCGATAAACAAGATGACTTTACCGTTAATATCATTTAATCAAACCGTATATAACAGATTTGTTATATTGATTGTGAACGAATGCGACAAGGTTAATTACCCAATTTAAATAAAAAAAATTAAAAAAGTGTTAAAATTTTTGATTTTTATCGGCAGAAATGGGATGAAATCGTGTAAAATACTACTTATATCGGACGTAATATTCGGGTTTTTATTATTCATTTTATGGTCTTATAATATTCAATCTTGGGGGTCTGGGGCAAAAGCGCAAGGTGCGCTTTGGCTTGGCTTTGTGTGTTTATTGTGCAATACGCAGGTAAACTCGCCTATTACATTTTCCGATAAGGCAAAGGATTGAAATCGGTTTATTGATTTTAGTGCGCGGTTGTTATGCGCCTGTAATAATCTAATACTTATTAGGAATATAAGAGATGAAATCTATTAAAACCTTTGCGGAGGGTGCTATGAAACGCTATCAAATTTTGGGCCTGGTCTTATTATTCATTTTCTGTGGTTTGTCTTATGGGGCGGATGATGTCT
>CALETL010000073.1 GCA_937920485.1 uncultured Phycisphaerae bacterium | reverse complement strand
CAGGCGGGCTTCCTCATGGTTTGTCATAAAACCGCACTCAACCAACACAGCAGGGCACCGGGTCTGGACGAGAACTTTAAAGTCTTGATTCTGGAGGCCTCTGCTGGGGACATTTGCTTTTGACAGAGAACGTGCGATATTTTTTGCTGTTTTCTTTGATGTCCAGCTTGCTGATCGGGCTGTAAAGATAATAAATCCACGATAAGAACTCTTGCTGATGGTATTGCAGTGGATACTGACAAAGAGATCCGCATTAATACGGTTGGCCAATGCGGCACGACCCTCCAATGTCACATGGCTGTCATTTTCACGGGTCATTACAACATTGACCCCGGCTTTACGTAGATGTTGAGCAAGTTTATGTGAAATTTCCAGATTGACCCCTTTTTCCCAGTATCCCAAAACGCTTTGAGCACCAGGTTTTTTACCGCCATGGCCGGGGTCGACGACCACGGTTCCGGATGCTGTTCGATATGTGGGAGTCACAACCTTGGGTGTATAGGAAGTGTCAAGATTGGCGCGAATCTCAGGGATCAGAAGTTGTGAAACATACGTTGAACCGTTGGTTTCGGTGATGGTACCAATCGGGCAGACGGCTTTACCGTTCACATAAACGCGTCCGTTCTTGTACGTGAACAGCAGCACACGATTGTTAGCATTTGTCAATTCATAGTAGGGACTACCGGCTTTTTGGACCGTCAATCCAAGACGCGCAGCCAGTTGGTCGATGGTGACCGAATAGGACGGCGGGCGGACTGTTGGCTTTAAGTTGACCTCTCCGCATCCAATGAATGCGGTACTACCGGCAAGGGCGATCATTATGATTAGGTATTTATGGATACGCAACAATAAATACTTTCAAGCTTAAAAATTAGTCCTTATAGTTACTATTGAATCGGTTAAACCCGCCCAATCTCTTTAGTTTTGTCCTTGTAGCCGAAGTGAGGATATCTTTCAAGGGAAAAACACCCCATGCATAATATGTTCGGCACCTGTATTACGATTTATTTTGGCAATCGGGGCAAATCCCCTCGATATGGATCTGCTGGCGATGCAACTGAAATCCCTTCGGCAGTTGAACCATCGGAGCGGCTGCGTTGGTCAGGCACTGTGTCTGGAGGCACACAGTACAGGTAAAATGAGGATGACATTGGTGCTTGCCGCAGTTGTGAGCCAGTTCGAAATGCCACGTACGTTCCTCCAGATAGGCCTGATGGACCAGATTTTTCTCTACCAGATGCGTCAATGTGCGGTAGATTGTTGTTTTATTGGGTGCATTGGCTCCGATTTTTTCCGCGATTTGTTCACGGGTCAGGGGGGCTTTCGTCTTCAACAATACGTTCAAGATAGCCAAGCGTGGGCTTGTCTGTCGAAGATTGGCCGACTCCAGCAATTGGACGGCTTTATTTTTCATCATTCGTATCCTTTTTTCGGCAGAATACACAGCTATGTGGTTGGTGCTCGGCGCCGGAGCCGACAAACAGCAGCGGAAAGACAATATCGCTTACACAGCACGGCAGCCAAACTGCCAGAAACAGTACGATGAACATCCCCAGCAGCAGCGTCGCGGTCATATCTGCGTGGGTGTTCATCAGCATGTGTGCCGACGAGGCCCAGGTACTTAACAGGACATGACTGGCGTGCGGCAGGTGCGTCCTCGGCCTGAAGTACGCCAGCAGAACCCCGACAATCGCCGCCGGAAAGACCAGGTACCATTCCTCAATGAATCCCAGGTGTAGCTTTGCATGTTCGCATCCTTCGGTGTGTTCATGTGCGTCTTCGCTTTGAGCCGGTTCATCGTCGTGAGTGCATGTCTCGGTATGTTCATGGACATCTTCGACTGCTTCCGGCTCATTACCGTGGGCATGCAGGTCAACGTGTTTCGGGATGGCTGCTCCAAGGATGCTTTCGCCGAAGAAGGGCAGAATGCAGTCGCTGAGCGTAGCTATGCCGATGGAGCCAACAACGCCGATGATGAGAATAACGAAAAAGTTTTTTACCTTGCGGTGATTTTCGAACAATGCGGCCGTTACCATCGCACTGAGCACAACGTGCAGCGGGTGAAATACAGAAAACAGGGTCTCGGCCTGACTGCTGAACCATTTATGCCCGGCTAACATGAATACAATGCCCGTCGCTGCACCGATCAGTGTAAAGGGTGAATGACTTTTCAGTTCCGAGCCGATGAGTTTAAGTTTTTCAGGTATTGGCATATTTAGTTCTTATTTCGTGGTTTTTAGTTTATTTCTGCAACCCGGTTGCATCTTTTGGAGATCTTACAGTATTTGCAACTTGGTTGCAAGTATTATTTATAAAAAAACACTTACTTTTGTCATGGGCGGACATTGATCCGGCATCCAGACGCCTATGCAGGTCAGTGTGAATTGCACAGCTGTGTGAAAACGGAACGGCTGGACCCCGGCTCGGAGGCCGGGGTGACACGTTGCTTCTTTACTATAAAAATTAGTCTTTAACGGCGGTAACCAGTATTTCCACGCTTCCTCCCGCGGGAAGGGCAGCAACCTGAAATGCAGCGCGGGACGGATATGGTTCGTTAAAGAAGGTTTTATACACCTCGTTGACCGCGGCAAAGTCAGCGATGTCGGCCAGAAAGACCTGTACCTGCACGACATCGTGCATCGACATATTGACTTCCATCAGGATCGCCATGATGTTTTTCAGTGCCTGTTTGGTCTGTTCGGCAACTCCGCCTTCGACCATTTTGCCGGTTGTCGGATCGATGCCGAGTTGGCCGCTCATGTAGAGGGTATTGCCCACCATCAGCGCCTGTGAATAGGGGCCGATCGCTGCAGGGGCGGTGTCCGTCTGTATCGCTTTGCGTTCTGCCATCTTTGTCTCCGTAGTTTAGTAAGAGTTCAAGCTTTAGTGTTTCTTAAATA
Organism: uncultured Phycisphaerae bacterium; assembly: GCA_937920485.1. Taxonomy (GTDB): domain Bacteria; phylum Planctomycetota; class Phycisphaerae; order Sedimentisphaerales; family Anaerohalosphaeraceae; genus 4572-13. The sequence goes on along the minus strand of CALETL010000073.1, from coordinate 550 downwards.
ACGCAAGCGCCGCTAAAGGTGCAAGAGCCGCAAGCGATAAAGATAATAAACAAAATTTATTTCAAAAAACAAGTGTCTTTAGCGACATTTGCGTCGTTTGCGTTAATTTATAAAAGCTTAGAGCACCAAAAACGAATCCTCTTCGGATTTGGCATCGTTTTCGGTGCGGCTGGTCGGGGCCGTGCCGCCCTGAATATCCTGCTCGGTCGGATTGTCCTCGGTGGACCAGTAGGTGTAAATATTGTCATTTTTCACACCTACATTTGGTTGTTTTTCATAAGAAACATGTCCATCTGCATATTGAACAGGTTGTCCGAATCCACATGGGTTGTGGCGAGTCCGCAAGAAAAAATACAAAAAATCTTCGGTGTATCTTGTGTGATTCAGAGAGTTGCTCCTCTCAAATGTTGCCGGATCGTCAGCATTGATAATCTGGGGCGGCAGTGTATCATTGCTGTTGGGTTTTAGAAAATCTCCATCTTTAATCCAAGGACTCATCCCTGCCATGACGGTAAATGATGCTGAACGCTTCCCATCAGCGGGGAATTTG
>CALETL010000072.1 GCA_937920485.1 uncultured Phycisphaerae bacterium | reverse complement strand
CGAAAACCCGTCAGGTAATCGCTGATCGCGCATCGCCCAGAATAGCTGAAACAGACCGCTCCGTGGATAAATACTTCCGTTCCAATCTGCCCACGGACATTTTCTTGGATATCCTGAATTTGTGCCAGTGTAAGCTCCCGTGCCAGATTCACACGACTGGCCCCTATTTCTTTGTAAGCCAGTACTGTCTGCCAACTGGTGGTATTGGCTTGTGTGCTGATGTGCAGGGTGGCATTGAGATTGAGCTTTTTTAACTCCGCCAGCACCCCCATATCCGAAACAATAAATGCATCAGTCTTCATTTCGTCGAGTTGTCGAGCCAGTGTTTTTAATTTGTCATATTCATCGCTGAACGGATAGATATTCAGCGCGACATAACCCTTTTTGCCGCATTCGTGCAGATAATCCAACCCCGCTTGTGCATCGTCCAGTGTGAAATTGCCCGCAAAACTCCGCAGTGAGCCAAATTCGGCCCCAAAATACACCGCATCCGCACCGTAGGCGACGGCCCACTTGAGCTTTTCCAGCGTTCCCGCCGGAGCCAACAATTCCGGTTTTGCCATTTTACTCATGAGTTAGAAATCGTAGGGTGGGCTGTGCCCACGCGGATTATTGATTCTTTTTCCGTTCACGCAGGTGCAGTTTAACATCCACGATGGTTTTGAGCAATACCAGAGTTAATAACAACATAATCGGAGAGCCAAGTATCGCCGTCAAAAAACCACCGGACATGACCGCAAGATGCAGCACGACAATGCGTCCATAGGGCTGGTGCATCAGTCTTACCATGCTGGTTCGATTTCTTTCCCCTTTATAGAAATAATTTCTGACAAAAGAAACTCCGTGGCTAATAAACAGGCATATAAAGGCAATATACATGCTTAACGGAGGTCCAGAGAGCAGGGGAGAGTTTTGGAAATTTTCACTCTGACCAAATTCACCCCTGAAAATGGAAAACACAAACGCTCCATGAACGGCTGTAAATATTCCATAGTGGACAATAAAAAAAGGAACCAAAAACAGTTTCCCTTCATTTTTCCTTGGACGCTTTATCTTTACAAAAAGCATTTTGAGAACATTATAAAAACCGACGGCAATGTTTTCGGTCCAGTACAGCAGAACAATAGCAAATGCATCCCAGCCGAAGAACAACACCCCAACAACCGGCAGGGCATTAGCAATTAACAGAGAGATCAGCGGTAAATTCAAGTTTTTTTGAAATCCAGCGATGTTTTTGTATGACAAGCTCATTTTATTGAATGATTACTTGATTCGTTTTTGGACGCTTTTGGCGTGGGCGTCGAGGCCTTCGGTCATGGCCAACCGGACGATATCGTCCGCGGCATCGGCAAGCTGGGCTTGTGTGTATTCGATGATGCTGGTGGACTTGACAAAGTCGTTGCTGGTCACAGCACTGAAGTATTTGCTGGTCTGTCGCGTCGGCAGGGTGTGGCTGGGACCGGCGTAGTAATCACCCACCGCCACTGGCGTAAAGGGGCCGATGAAGATCGCGCCTGCATTGATGAGTTTTTGGGAAATTGCTTTGCTGTCGCCGCCGCACTGGACTTGCAAATGTTCGGCGGCAAAGTCATTCGCCCAATCGATCACCGCATCCATATTCTCACAGACAATAATGCCACTGTAGGCCAACAGGCATTTTTCTGTCGCTTCGGCGCGGTCGAGTTTGGCGCACTGTGTTTCCAATTCCGCCAATACTTTTTTCGCAAAGTCGGCGCTATCGGTCACAAGAAGCCCTGCACCGGGATCATGTTCGGCCTGGCTGAGCATGTCGGCGGCGACCCATGCGGGATTGGCCTGATCGTTGGCCACGATCAGCACATCGCTCGGTCCGGCGAACGAATCCATATCCACCAGCCCGAAGCATTCTTTTTTCGCCAACTGCACCACATCGTGGCCGGGCCCGACAATTTTGTCGACCTTTGAGATGGTTTCCGTTCCCCACGCCGCCGCCGCGACAGCCTGTGCACCACCGAGCCGATAGACTTCCGTGATACCCAATTCATGACACAGTCCTAAGATGACCGGATGGATACTGCCTTCATACCGCGGCGGGCTTAATACGATAATGTCTTTGACACCCGCGACCTGTGCGGGAACCGCCGTCATAATGACCGTACTCGGCAGGGGGGCACTGGCCCCGGGAATGCACACCGCTACACGCTTCAGCGGCGTATAACGAATGCCCGGATGCGAAGATTTGTTTCTGATGAAAATCTCAGACTGATATGTTCGTACATTGTCAATGGATTTGCGGAGCGACTTTAAGAGTGTCTCATCCAGTGATTCGTGGGCGGCTTTCAGGTCATCTCTCGAAACACGAAATTCGGCGGCGTCCAGCTTAACTTTGTCAAACTTTTCGGTATATTCGGCCACCGCCGCATCACCGCGCGAGGCAACATCGGAAACGATCCCTCTGACTTTCTCAGCCAGATCCGCACGGCTTCTTAGGAACTCAGCCATAGAGTGTTCATTCCGCAGCGCCTTCATGCGATTGCTGTCATGCTCACTTGCTTGAATCAATAACGCATCAAATTTCGTTGTCAATTGAAACCTCTATTCACTGTCAGCCGTTACGGCGTAAAATTCCCATGTGAAAAAGTCCGATCCGCCCGCCGCAGCAGCATATAAGTTTTTCCTTTATACGTCGTAACCAGCCCAGATATATTGTGCCGCTGTTTTCCAGGCGTTAGAGCCAGCACTTCTTCCGTAGACGCCAGAATACTGTTGGGCAGCAGCACAAATTCATTTTTATTGATTTTCATTCCAAAAGCATCCGGCCGAAATGTATGAACAGGGCTGCCTTCGGATAAATACCCTGCCCGCCCGATCAGATTCGTGTCGCCGGTAACTTTGGCGATCTGCTGAAACTTTTTCAGATTGGGCGTCTTATTGGATTTGATTTGTTTTAAGATATCCTCGGGAATGATCGAATCCTCCTCCGGTTCATCCTGGGCCGGTTCAACTTCAACGGCTTTTTCAGGCGTTTCTTCGGGCACCTCCGGTTTGGGCTGAACAATCTCATCCTGCATTGGCAAAAAGTAGACACTGAAAAGAAAATTCTTACCTCTGTACTCAGTAAACAGAGCCCATAGCTGCACATGAATTTCGTTTTTATCCCCGGCCAACTGGGTCATCTGCTCCAGCACCGAACAGGGCAGCATTTCGATCTTTTTACCGGTGGGGAATGTTATGTTTTTGGGTGCTTCAATTGCCTCATCGGGAACAAACTTCCATAAATCTTCATTAGCTTCTTTTTTCAAAAACCCCGCAGCTCCATCGATTAAAAATCCTTCTTCAATGGTCGATGTCGATGCATACGCTACTTCAATAACCGGTTCTGACAAAGACATGGGTGCCAGCATGGAAAAAAGGATTATAAAAACCATTGTTTTTGTTGTTTTCATGTTTTCGATTCCTTTCAAAAAGCGGATTTCAATAGGTCAATCGCGTTTTCAGCTGTTTCTGCGTGTTCAACATGCAGTACGCTGTCTGCATCGGCTGCGGCCATCATCTCCAGCAGCGGCCGCCAGAATGCCCCGATTAGTATAATCGGTTTATCCGCATTCGCAAACCCTTTATTTTTATGTTCCCACACGTCTGCCAGCTCCAGCAAAGTGCCGGTGCCCCCGGCTAAGACGATATAGGCGTCCCCCAACTCGATTAATTTGCCCAATCGCTGCTCTAAAGAAGCTGTGGATATTTCCTTGGTAACGTATTCATTGGCTTTTCCACGCTTAAAGGCCGTGCAGGTTACGCCGATCACGGTCCCGCCTGCCTCAACGGCACCTTTCGCTCCGGCCAGCATCGTCCCGCCGTAACCGCCATTGGCGAGAGTAAAACCATTTTCAGCCAGCAACCGCCCCAGCGTCTCGGCTATTTCAAAGACCGAATCTCCCGACTTCGCTTTGCTGGTACCGAAAACAGTTATTATTTTTGTAATGTTATTTTTAGCCACAGAGAATATCCAAAAAAAGTTTTTGACACAGATTCACACAGATTTTCATATAATAACAGCCCGAAGGGCTAATATACCTTAGCCCAGGGCAACGCCCTGGGTATTCGAGTATCCACCGTCAAATTCGCCCTATAAGGGCAATATAAACTCATTAAATTATTAATCCAAACCTCCCTTGTCGTCCACCGAGTCTTTTATCAGGTCTGCTGTTGAGAGATCTTCTTTGGAATCTCCATTTCTGGGAGTAGGCGGTATCTTTAGGAGTCGTTGCTGAACAG
>CALETL010000071.1 GCA_937920485.1 uncultured Phycisphaerae bacterium | reverse complement strand
GCTTAGTGGAAAAAAATTAACAGATGTTTGTAAAAAGCAGGATGTCGATGATGGCCAGTTGGCTGAGCATCTGGCACGCGGCGGTGTGAGCAAGGATGATGCACTGTGTGCGATTCGTAACTGGAAAAAATGCCTGTATTCACCGAATCCCGGCGCAGAAGACATTGAACGTCTTGCGTCCGGACTGGGTGTTGAAAAGGGCGAGATTTCAGAGTGGCGTGCGAGTTATCGTTACGCTCCGATGTCTGCCAGCAAAGTACGCCTGGTGACGCAGTTGATCGCAGGCCGGGATGTTCAGGACGCACTGGACCTGTTGACATTTACTCATAAACGTGCGGCACCTGCGATCAAAAAACTTCTTCAAAGTGCGATCGCAAATGCGGATGAACAGGAAGCGGATGTTGATAATTTATTCGTTTCTGAGGCCCGCGTTGATCAGGCAGGCCGTCGGATCGGAACCAAGGCATGGCACCCCAAAGATCGCGGGCGTGCTCATCCGATTCGCAAAGAAGCCAGCCATATTCATATAACAGTATCGGAAGGTTAATCGAAAGACAGGGATCTTTATGGGTCAGAAGACATCTCCAATTGGTTTTAGGACAGGGATAACGCTTGGATGGCAGAGCAGTTGGTTTGCTCCGAAGGCCAACTATGGCGATTTCCTGATTGAAGATTATAAGGTTCGCGAGTTCATCGACAAAATGTTCAATCGTCAGCCGCCTTATGCAGCAGTGGCCAAGGTTGAGATCGCTCGCACGCGCAATGAAGTCAAAGTGACATTGCACACGGCCAGACCGGGCATGGTCATTGGTCCGCGCGGGGCAGAAGTCGACAAGCTTCGTGAAGATATCGAAGCATTGATCGATCGAAAGATCAGCGTTAATGTGATCGAGATCAAAGAGCCGGCTCTGGACGCCAAACTGGTTGCTGAAAGTATTGCCGAGCAGTTGAAAAAACGCTCAGCCCATCGCCGTATTATGAAGATGGCATGTGAAAATGCAATGAATGCCGGCGCCTTAGGCGTGAAAGTTCTTGCCAGAGGACGTCTGTCAGGTGCTGAAATTGCCCGCAGCGAAGTTCAGAAGTTGGGGAGCATTCCGCTGCAAACATTGGATGCGAATGTTGATTATGGAACTGCAACAGCCCGGACGACTTACGGCGCCATTGGTCTTAAGGTGTGGATTTATAAAGGTAAATTTGGCGAAGAAATTACTCCGATCATTCAGAACAGGCCTCGTCGCGGCGGCAAAGGTGGGCGTGGTGGCAGCGGACGCCCCGGTGGTGGACGTCCCGGTGGCGGACGCAGTCGTTCACCACAACAGAAACGGGGAGCGGCGCCAGCAGCAACTCCCCCTGCTGAGGCACCTGCAGCACCGGTAAGTGCTCCTGAACAGACTACTGAGAAGACCGAAACAAAAGAATAATCGAATTTACAAGGATTTGAAACCATGGCATTAATGCCAAAAAGAGTGAAGTATCGTAAGCACATGCGTGGCAAAAACAAGGGAAATGCCTCGCGGAGAAACTATGTTGCTTTTGGTGAATTCGGCCTGCAGGCGCTGGAACCGCATTGGATCACCGGTCGACAGATCGAAGCCGGTCGTGTGGCTGCGACCCACTTTTTGAAACGTGAAGGTAAAGTGTATATCCGGGTCTTTCCGGATCACTCCTATACCTCTAAGCCGCTTGAAGTGCGTATGGGAAAAGGTAAAGCTGAAGTCGAGGGCTGGGTTGCTGTGGTTAAGCCCGGAACGATGCTTTATGAAATCGGCGGCGTCGAAGAAACTGTTGCCAAGGAAGCTCTCTTACGTGTGGCGCATAAGATGCCCGTTAAATGCAGATTTGTAACCCGAAGACACTCGCTCGGATAAAAAATAAAGAGGAAGCAATGAAATCTTCTGAAATCAGAGATATGAGACCGGATGAACGGACCGAAAAGCTTGGAGACCTGCAAAAGCAGTTATTTAGTCTTCGCAGTCAGGCCGTCACTGAGAATCTGGAAAACCGACATGCGATTCGTAATGTTCGACGCGATATCGCACGGATCAAAACCATTATCGGACAAGATCAGGTAAAGGGCCAGTAAGGGCATGGAAACACAAGACGTCAAAAAAAATCAGAGTGCTGTGGTGGTCAGTAAAAGTGGCGACAAAAGTATTGTTTGCCAGGTTGACTACAAAGTAAAACATCCGCGTTATGGGAAATATATTCGTCGCCGCACGAAACTGGGTGTTCATGATCCGAACAACCAGGCCGGTGTAGGTGATAAGGTTGTCATATCAGAATGCAGACCGATCAGTAAGAGTAAGAACTGGCGTCTGATAAAAATATTGGAAAAAGCAGTCATTGAATAAAGGACGGACCATTGATTCAACAGGAAACCATGTTGGAAATTGCCGACAACAGCGGCGTTAAAATGGCACAGTGTATTAAGGTGCTGGGGAAATGCGCATCCCAAAAAGGGAAATATACGCGTCCGACCGCAGGTGTTGGCGATATTGTTTGCGTTGCGATCAAGAAAAACCTTCCCAACTGTCAGTTGGATAAGAAAAAAGTACATCGTTGCGTGATCGTTCGGACCAAATATCCGATCCGTCGGCCGGATGGCAGTTATGTTCGGTTTGACAGTAATGCGGCCGTGATGCTTGATGCGGATAAGAATCCGGTTGGAACCCGTATTTTCGGTGCTGTGGCGCGTGAACTGCGTGAAAAGAATTTTATGAAAATTGTTTCTCTGGCCAGTGAAGTGGTATAGAGTCCGTTGGTCAGCAGAAAGAGGAACGAAATGGCAAGACATATTAAAAAAGGCGATACGGTAGAAATTAAAACCGGCGTAAATAAGGGCGCCACCGGCAGGGTCATGCGGGTGATACCGGACAGGAACCGTGTTTTGGTGGAAGGCGTCAATCTGGCGTACAAGCATGTGCGTCCTTCGCAGAAAAATCCGCAGGGCGGACGTGTTCGGATTGAACGAACGATTCATATCAGTAATGTTCAGCCGGTCAACCCTAAAAGTTCGGTTGGCAGCCGGGTTCGCTTTGAGACGGATGCAAAAGGGAAAAAGAAACGTGTTGCTGTTGATGGCACCGAGATCGGTGTAGTTACGAAGGCAGCTAAGAAATAGAGATTTGAGTCAAAGAAAAAAGGTTAAAGATGGCTCGCTTAAAAGATGTATATAAAAGTAAGGTCGCTTCGGAACTTCAGCAGAAGTTTGCTTACGGCAGTCCGATGGCGATACCGAAACTGGAAAAAATCGTTGTTTCTATGGGCGTCGGGAAAGCCGTTGCGGACAAGAAGTTCATGGACAATGCGATAAAAGACATAACGGTCATTACGGGACAGAAGCCGCTGATCTGCCAGGCGAAGAAGAGTGTGTCTAACTTTAAGGTCCGTGAAGGCGACAAAACCGGTTTAAAGGTGACGCTTCGCAAAGAGCGGATGTTTGAGTTTCTGGATCGCCTGATCAATCTGGCGATTCCACGTGTCAAGGACTTTCGCGGCTTGAACCCCAAAGGGTTTGACGGTCGCGGCAATTACTCGATGGGCCTGGACGAGCAGAGCGCGTTTCCGGAAATTGATCCGGCACGGATCGAAACCCAGCAGGGAATGAATATTACGTTTGTAACGACGGCGAATACCGATGACGAGGCACATGAGATGCTGATGTTGTTCGGAATGCCTTTTAAGTCGACGAAACAGGAATAGTTTTTGGAGTTGGTCAATGTCAACAACGGCACTTGAAAATAAAGCCAGATTGAAACCGAAATTCAGAAGCCGCGGCTATACGCGTTGCCAGATTTGCGGACGCGCTCGTGCGGTTTATCGTAAGTTTAAGGTCTGCCGGATCTGTTTCCGCACCATGGCCAACGAAGGCAAGATTCCGGGTGTTAAAAAGGCAAGCTGGTAATCAATAATATGAATGTTTTGAAAGTGGATGTAAATCGGAGCCAGTTGAATGAGTTTAAGTGATCCTATTGCAGATATGCTGACAAGAATACGAAACGCTTCGCGTGTCGGACGGCAGGAAGTAAACATAAAAGCCAGTAAAGTGTGCCAGGGTGTGGCTCAGGTACTCAAAGAAGAGGGCTATATTGTTGACTATGATCGTATCGATGATGGCAAGCAGGGTCTGATTCGTGTTGCCCTTAAGTATACGCCCGATGGTAGCCCTGTGATTGGTGTGATCCAGCGAGTCAGCAAACCGGGGTGCCGTGTTTATAACGGCAAAGACAACCTGCCTCGTGTAATGGGTGGTTTGGGTGTTGCAATTGTTTCAACCAGTAAAGGCGTAATGAGTGATAGAAAATGTCGACAGGAAAATGTCGGCGGTGAACTGATTTGTACGGTGAGCTAAATGAGTCGTATAGGAAAAAAACCAATAGCGGTACCAGGCGGTGTTAAAGTCGAACAGAAAGGGCGTCATTTCAAGATCAGCGGTCCCAAAGGGACGCTTGAGCTGGACACCCATCCGGAGATCGAAGTAAACGTCGAAGACAACAAGATCATTGTGTCCAATCCGGATCAGGAAGACCGCCGGAAGAAAGCACTGCACGGTACGGTTCGTGCCTTGCTGAATAACATGGTGATTGGTGCCAGCAAGGGTTTTTCAAAACCCATGCAGATTTTTGGAACCGGTTACAATGTTAAGGAACAGGGCGGCAAGCTTGTGTTGAATGTCGGTTATTGCCATCCTGTGGAACTGAAAGTTCCCAAGAGTGTTAATGTTGAGATTAAGACGCCCGCAACTCGTGGTAACGATGTTCCGGCGTTGTTTACCTTATCCGGCCCAAACAAGCAGGAACTGGGGCAGTTTGCTGCGGAGGTCCGTAAGGTTCGTCCGCCGGAACCGTATCAGGGCAAGGGAATTCGCTATACGGATGAACATGTCATTCGTAAGGTAGGTAAGGCCTTAGGTGCTTAATTAATAGAGTTTGATTGCTGGATCGCAGTTGTGAATCTGCGGTCCCATGAACAATATAAGGATTTTGTAACAATGCAAAAAGAAAAGGTTAAAAAAGCGCGTCAGCGACGTAATTGGCGTTCCCGACGGAAAGTGTTTGGGACGCCGGACCGTCCAAGGTTGGTTGTTTTTCGTTCCAGCCGCCATATTTATGCCCAAATTATTGATGATCTGGCGGGCGTAACACTGGCTTCAGCAAGCACACGTGCCAAGGCCATGCAGGATGGGATTTCTTATGGCGGGAATCAGGAAGCAGCTAAAAGCGTTGGCACTGCGATTGCCAAGCAGGCCGGAGATGTTGGGATCAAGGCGGCGTGCTTTGATCGTAATGGTTACAGATATCATGGTCGAGTCAAAGCGTTGGCCGATGCGGCTCGTGAAGCCGGACTGGCGCTCTAAATCAGAATGAATCGAAATCGACAGAATCGGAGATAGAAGTTGGCTGAAGAAATCAGAACAGACATTCAAACGGAACAGCCGTTGGAAGATACGGTCGTCAAGGTTTTCCGTAATGCCAAGGTGGTTAAAGGCGGACGTCGTTTCAGCTTTTCCGCGTTGGTGGTTGTTGGAGACCGCGATGGGACAGTCGGCTATGGTTATGCCAAAGCAAATGAAGTTCCTCCGGCGGTCGAGAAAGCGGTTAAGGATGCCAAGAAGAATCTGCATCAGGTTCCGATTGTGGATGGCACACTTCCACATCCGATCATCGGCAAATGTCGCGCAACACAAGTCACATTGCTGCCGGCAAGTCCGGGTACCGGTGTAATTGCCGGCTCGGCCGTCCGTTCGGTTCTGGAATATGCCGGAATTCGCAATGTTCTGACCAAAGTTCATGGAAGCCGTGCCGCGAAGAATGTGGTCAAGGCGGTCATGGATGGTTTAATGAAACTTCGTGATAAAGAAACCGTCGAGTCTCTGCGTGGCGTAGAGATCGAAGTTGAAAAAAGGTGGTGATAACGACATGTTAAGTAATGAAATCACAGCAATCGTCGGATCTGACCGAAAACGCAATCGTGTCGGGCGCGGCAAAGGTTCCGGCAGCGGAAAGACCTGTGGCCGCGGACATAAAGGATATGGCAGCCGTGCGGGCGCTTCGACCCCGCTGGCTTATGAAGGCGGCCAGATGCCGCTGTTTCGAAGATTGCCTAAGCGGGGCTTTAATAATGCTCAATTTGCAACCCGCTATGAAGTTGTGAACGTTTCTCAGTTGGACCGTCTTTTCAATGATGGTACCGAAGTGGGCCTCGGCGAACTTGTCAGCGCAGGCCTTGTCGGTTCAAGCTGCAGTAAGGTTAAGATCCTCGGCGACGGGGAATTGACAAAGAAATTGAATGTGACCGCTCATAAATTCAGTAAAAGCGCTCAGGAAAAAATTTCCAGTTGCGGCGGTTCAGCAAAGGTGGTCGCCTAAGCCATAAGCTAAGGAAGGGTTAAAAATGCTTGGGACATTTGTAAACATATTTAGGGTGCCGGATCTTAGAAACAAGATCCTGTTTACCATTGCGCTGTTGTGTATTTATCGGATCGGTTTCTTTATTCCGGTTCCCGGTTTTGACAGCGGAAAGATTCAGCAGGCCTCTGATCAGCGGGATACGGATTCTCCGCTGGGCCGGGCTGCAGATTATCTGCAGATGTTTACCGGCGGTACGCTGAGTAAATCCAGCTTGTTCGGGCTTGGGATTATGCCGTATATTTCGGCGTCAATCATCTTAATGTTACTGGGTGAGGTTCTTCCCGCCTTAAAAAAGCTTCGACAGGAAGGGCAGACGGGCCATAAAAAAATACAGGAGTATACGCGCTATTTGACGGTTCCCTTATGTCTGATCCAGTCCCTGATGTATATGAAGATGTTTGCCGGAGGCGAATATGTCTATCCCGGTATGAAAGTACAGGCCATTGTTATGGGTGTTTTCGGTATGACTACCGGAACGCTGTTTTTGATGTGGCTGGGCGAGCAGATCGATGAATACGGCATTGGCAACGGAATCAGCTTAATTATCATGGCAGGTATCCTGTCCCGGATGCCGTGGGCGATCATGCAGGTTTGGGAACATACCGAGCTCAGAGTTGGCGTTGAGCCGGGAGAATATGGGATAGAAACGATTATTTTTCTGGTTGCCGCATTTGTTTTCGTGGTTGCCGGAGCGATTTTGATTACACAGGGCCAGCGTCGAATTCCCATTCAGCAGGCCAAACAGATGCGGGGTCACCGGATGTATGGCGGTGCCCGTCATTATTTGCCTCTGCGTGTTAATCATGGCGGTGTGATGCCGATTATCTTTGCCTCCAGTTTGATGATGTTTCCACCTATCGTTTTTGATCAATTGAAAAAGATACCAAACCTGTCTGAACGGACTCTGAATGTGATGAGCCAGATTGCTGAAGCTTTCGGGCCGACAGCGTTTACCTATAACGTTGTTTTTGTTACGATGATCTTTTTGTTTGCGTATTTCTGGACAACGGTTCAGTTCCAGCCGAAGGATATGGCCAAGAATCTTCGCGACCGCGGCAGTTTTATTCCCGGTTTGCGTCCCGGTCACCGGACAGCAGAGTACCTTGAAACTGTGATGATTCGTATCACATTTTTCGGAGCAGCGTTCCTTGCGATCATCGCTGTTGTGCCGAGTTTGGTGAGTCAGTTGCTGGGAGTCCCATTTGCGGTGGCGTCTTTCCTCGGAGGGACGGGATTGTTGATCGTAGTAAGCGTTTCTCTTGATTTGGTCCAGAGAATCGAAGCCAATTTGATTATGCGTAACTATGAAGGATTCGGCGACTCAAAAGTTAAAGGAGCGTTTCGATGAAATTAATTTTACTTGGCCCTCCCGGCGCGGGAAAAGGAACCCAGTGCAAGCGGATCATTGATAAGTACAGCATGGCACATTTGTCCAGCGGTGACATTCTGCGTGCTGAACGAAAAGCGAATAGTGAGCTTGGCCAAAAAGCCCAGAGCTATATGGACAGTGGTGCGTTGGTGCCGGATGATCTGATTATTGATATGATGATTGGTGCGATTAAGAATGCACCGGCCGGTTATGTACTCGACGGTTTTCCGCGTACAGTCGCACAGGGCGAAGGCCTGGATGCGGCATTAAATGCTGCGGGTGAAAAGATTGACGCGATTGTCAATCTGCAG
>CALETL010000070.1 GCA_937920485.1 uncultured Phycisphaerae bacterium | reverse complement strand
CGAATCTATCCGAATCGGCGGAGACGATTTTGACGAAGCTTTGATCAGCCATCTCAAGCGAACCTATAATCTACTCATCGGAGAACCGCGAGCCGAACAGGTTAAGATACAGATCGGCTCAGCAGCGCCGCTGGAGCAGGAAATGACGATGGAAATCGCCGGTCGTGATACGATTTCAGGTCTTCCAAGAAAGATCGTTATTACCAGTGAGGAAATTCGCGAGGCGTTCAAAGAGCCGATTGCCGGAATCATCGAGACGGTCATGCGGACGCTTGAACGGGCTGAGCCGGAACTGGCCGCGGACCTGATCGATAACGGTGTCTCGATTTGCGGCGGCGGTTCACTATTGCGCGGCATGGACAAGGTGCTGTCCAATTCGACCGGATTGAAAGTGATTCATGCCGAAGATCCTATGACCTGTGTTGCCAGAGGGACCAGTGTATATCTTGAAAACCTGGAGATATGGAAAGACACGCTGGATCAGGGATGGACCTAATCTCAGGCGAAATAACTCATTCGAAGATGAATGCATGTGTTGTTCTCAAGAAAGAAATTCCATGTTATGGCCGGCAGAAATAGTCATTTTTCCAATTCGAGCGTTTTCTTTACTTTTTTGATCGCCGGACTTGCTCTGTTCCTGCTACCGCAGCATATCACTTCCAAAATCAGTCTTTCTTTCTATGATATTTTCGAGCCGATCCTGCAAAGCGAACGGGATACGCAGACCAATACGCTGGACCCGCGGTCTGACAGCGATGAAACCATCAGCTACCGTGAATACGCCCGACTCTGGAAAACCTTCCAAAATCAGCGTGCTCAACTGCTGGCCCTGCATGAAGAACACGAGCGTCTTGCAAAAGTTCGAACGGGCCTGCCGCAGTCATTTTGCGGGGTGAAGCTGGCGCGGATTACCGGAAACGTCAGCAACTACAGCCATGAAGTGGTCATTAACGAAGGCCATGACGCACTCATTCGTCCCGGTCAATATGTTCTGTCTGAGAAAGGAGATGCTTTGATCGGCGTTGTCAGTGAGACAGCCGAAGCGGTGGCAAGGGTCCGACTGATAACCGATTCGAAGCAAAGCCTGGAAGTGCGTATCCGTCGACAAGGCACCCAAAAGGATATCGGGGCGATTATGGTTGGCAACGGGACTAACAGTTGCCGAATATCCATGATCGACCGGCAACAGGACGTTCATGAAGGTGACACGGTATTTGCAGCTTCGGTACCTAATAAACTTGATGTTCCGGTGGTTGTGGGGGAGGTGGTCCGGGTCGCAGAGGACGAGCATCACCCGCTCTTGTGGGATATTACCGTCATGCCCGCTGAAGACATGACACAGCTTAATAACGTTGCCGTGATTATCGCGGATGAAACATTATTGAAATGGACCGAATAAGGTAAGCAACTCATGCGATGGTTTTTATTTATTGTTATTCTGTTAATCGCGACACTACTTGAAGCAAGTAATCTGCTTAAGCTTTTTGCCATCGGCAGTTGGACGATTCGCCCAAGCATTCTCATCACACTGCTGGTCTATTATTCATTTTCATCCCGGCCCCGTGACGCCATCATCTATGCGTTTGTCATCGGGTTCGCCGCGGACCTGATGGCTCCTGTGATGGGGCCGCATATGATTTGTTTCGGTCTGCTCGGAGTACTGCTGAATCAATCCAGCCAGGTGATTCTCGCCAGAAGGGCCATGCATAAAGCAATGATCGTCTTTGCCGTATATTTTATTGCGGAAACATTTTCTCATTGGCTTGGGCTGTTCAAAGACACCCCCTCGCAAAGCAATTATTATTCGATTTTGTTTTTTACCGCCATTTATTCAGCCGTTATCAGCCCTGTGATCTGGTCAATTCTTGCGGCACTATCGGGCTGGTTGAGTCTGCCTCAAAAACGCTCTGACCGGATCTACGACTAATCATGTACCACTATCGCCTGAAAATATTCATACTGCTTTGTGTCGGGAGTTTGGTCATTGCCGTCGGCCGACTGGTGACACTGCAAACATTTCAAGTCGAAAAAGCAAGGCAGGAACTGGTGGATATGCGTATTCTGCCAGCCCAGCAACGCCCCACTATTCGGGGACAAATCCTCGACCGTAATGGAAAGTCGCTTGCTTTGGATCAGCCGGCGTTCTTTCTGCATATTGGCTATCAACTCACACGGTACCGGGATCCCCGCTGGCGGGAAGGTAAAATCCGTCGCGCATTGGCCTCTAGCGAAGAAAAAACACGTAATGAAATTGAGAAAGAACTTAAGGAGGAATGGAAAGAGGACCGGAAACAACTGGAGGAGGCGATCAATCTGGCTTATCAGCTTGCTGATGTCTCACGCGAAGACATCGAAGCAACCATCCAGCAGATCAATGACCAAATATGGGAACTGTCCCGTCATATTTGGTGGTGGCGTCGGAACGAGGGAAAGACCTGGCAAGACTATCGCAACGCACGCGAATCAATCACGATTCAGGATATCGTTACCATTGATCTACGGGAAATGAAGGACGTTTATCAGCTTGTTGAACTGAAAACGCATCAAGACCTGCTGCGTGCCCAAAAAGAGCTGCTAAACCTGAAAGCGTTAACCATCAAAACTGAATCCAAACGCTATTATCCTTATGACGCCACGGTTTGTCAGCTTATCGGCTGGGTTGCCCCATGGCAGGAACTTGAGGCCGAAATCTTCAAAGATGATAAATACATGAGCTACAAACCCGGCGAGGTCGTTGGGAAGTTCGGGTTGGAAAAAGTGTATGAGCCCGTTTTGCGGGGGCGGCGAGGCGAGGTTCAATACGATATCGAAGGTAATCTACTGGAACGAACCGAATCGCAACACGGTCAGGACGTTCGGCTGACCCTTGATATTGACCTGCAACGAAAAATTGAAGCCCTGCTGGCGGATAATACACTGCCACATGGGAATAAGTACTGTGCGGCGGTGGTTCTGGAAGTGGCCAATAATGATATTCTGGCCATGGCGTCCATTCCGACGTTCGATCTGAATACGATTCGACAAACTGATAATTATAAGCGCATTTTCAATCCAAACGACCCCAATAAACTGTGGGAACATAAGGCACTGGAACGAAACTATCCACCCGGTTCGACTGTAAAACCATTGATCCTTATCGCAGGATTGGAAGAAAAAAAGATTGGACCGCATCAATCCATCTCCTGTTCAAGCTGGAAACTGCCACCGAAAGGATGGCCCCGGTGCCTGCTGCAAAAAGATTACAATATTGGTCATGATGACCATTTTGGCGAGGGCAGCAATTTCGCTCGTAATGCTATTCGCGGAAGCTGTAATGTCTATTTCACACAGCTTGCCCATCGTCTCAGCAGCGAACAGCTTCAGTCGTGGTTGTTTCAATTCGGTTTCGGACAAGAAGTTTTGCAAACACCTGTCGTCTCAGATAATCTGTCGAATGTTGAGTTTGACGGCCATCGCTTAAGGCAGTCCTATGGTTGTCTTGAGTATAAAGTGATTCAATCACAAGTTTCTTCGGCTTCTGAATTGGAGCCACTTCCCATATATGAAAAAAAATGGTGGGGTATGGGACAGGGTAGTTTGCGGGCCAATGTATTACAGGTCGCAAATGCACTGTCAACTATCGCACGGGATGGCACCTACAAAGGCCCCCGCTTGGTTATTAATGAAAACGATCCCCACAATGAAGCTCGCATGAGAAATTTGAACATTTCGAAAAACACACTCTCTGTGGTCCGAGATGGAATGAAGGCGGTTGTTTATGAACCTCATGGTACTGCTTACTCAAAATTTAAAGGCAGCGATTTGTTTAATCGTGATATGACAATCTATGGCAAAACCGGCTCGACACAAGACCCTGAACATGCCTGGTTTCAATGCTTTGCGGAAGACCGTTCGGGTCGCGCTGTTGTGATTGCGGTTTTGGTCGAACGAGGTGAGCGAGGCGCTGGTGAAGCGGCACCATTGGGACATCGAATATTGCGGTATTGTAATGAAGCCGGTTATATTGGAAAAAAACCTATCGAATAGCCACCTGTGGTTCAGCAACAGGTTCTTCGACCACCCCTAAGTACCGCAGTGTGTTTTTCAGGATATCGTGTACTACCGGTGCCGCGACACGTCCGCCGCTATAGCCCTTGCCCAGTGAACGCTTGGGTTTTCGTATCGAGACCAAAACCACGACCTCCGGCTCTTCAGCAGGAGCCCCGCCAACAAACGAGGATACATAATTCTTCCAGTCATAGTGACCATCAACGGCAATGTTAGCCGTACCCGTCTTGCCCCAGACCTGACAGTTTTCCAATTTGGCCTTATCGCCGGTCCCTTCGTTAACCACATCGCTCAAAGCCTTTTGGACCATCCACTCAGCCACTTCGGTTTTGATAATATACCCCATGCCGTTGACGGGTTGTTTGTCCTCAATAATACGGCCCTGTCCGTCGACAACAGCGCGGACAATGTGCGGCTTGACAATATAGCCGCCGTTGGCCAGAATGCTGTAGGCACGGCACATTTGCAGCGGCGTAACTAATACTTCATGCCCGAATGGGATACGCGTGATGGACAATTTGCTCCAGCGACGAGGCGACCACACCAATCCCGGGTCTTCGCCCTGCATATCAATGCCCGTTCGCTGAGAAAATCCAAATAATCGCAAGCCATCATAGAGTTGTTGACGCTCCATTTTCAGACCTATTTTGGCCATGCCGATATTACTCGAATGCATGATGATCTCACGCACGGATAAATCGCCATAGGAATGGTGCTCAAAATCGTGAATCCCCCGATACTTTGGCCAGAATCCATTCTCGCAAAAAAAGATGTCATCGTAATCAATCGCCCCATTATCCAATGCGATGGTCGCAACGATAGGCTTAAAAATACTGCCGGGTTCGAATGGATCCGTGAGAACCCGGTTTCTCATTTTATCCTGCGGTGTCGTTGAGAACGCGGCCGGGTCATAATCCGGCAATGACACCATCGCCAGTATGGCACCGGTCCAGGGATCCATCACCATCGCGACCGCCGACTCGGCTTCGTACTCGTCCACCTTCTGCTTGAGGGCCTCATGCACAAATCGCTGGATCACCGAATCGATCGTCAGGACCAAATTCAGTCCGTCCTCCACATCGGTTCCCTGATTCGATTTGGCCCCAATCGAATCGCGTGCGACATCGATTACATAGACATGCTTGCCGGGTTTTCCCGCCAATATCTTATTGTACCGAAGTTCAAGTCCTGAAAGCCCGGTATCATCAGCCCCGACAAAACCGAGTAAATGACCCGTCAGATTTCCCGCCGGGTAGAGTCGGTCCCAGTCGGTTTCAATGCCCAGTCCGCGAAGACGGGCCTGGCGAAGCAACTGCCGCTGCTCTTCGCTGATGTTGGATTTGATCTTCACATAGCCGGGGTTTTTACTCTCTTCAATCATCCGGCATATCTCAGGCCCCGGAATCTCCAAAATATCCTGCAGGGAAGAAGCCGTTATCAAAATTTGGTCAGGTTTCTCGCTGAGGACCCTCGGCTCAGCATATGCATTGTATTCTTTAATACTGGCCGCCAACACTCTGCCTTGAGAATCAAGTATCTGGCCACGACGCGGTTTTTCAATGTCGAATTTACTGAGCTGCCGTTGGCTGTTTTCTTGAAATGCCTCCCTCTGATAGTACTTCAGGTCAAACACCCGCCAGAACAGTGCGCCAAAAACAAGCACGATTGCGGTCAGAAACAGACTCATAATCCAGATTTCACGTCCACTGGCTTTCATTATTCGCCACCCCCCAGCGAATCGCTCGGCAGTTGTAACTGGGGCAGTCCCGCCGGGTTGACCAGGCACTCAAACTGAAGTTGTTTTTGCCAGAGTTGCTGGAGCAGGTCCTTTTGACTAAAGGACGATTGCTGATACTGAAAAAACATGCGGCTGGCAGAGGTGCGCAGTAAGATGGTGAAGATCAGAAAAGCAGTTACTGAAAAAACAACAAGGATGACTCTCAATCGTGACATTCACATTGGCTCATTGGGGGGGGATTATTAATCGGGTGCCGATAACAACATCATTGGCGCTTTTTATCTTATTTTTGTTCAAACGGGCAATCTCCTTGTAGCGATTGCCGTCGCCTAAATTCTGCTGGGCAATGGACCACAGACTGTCGCCTTCCTGAACCGTATATTCAGAAATCGACGCAGCCTCTTTCTTATCAACCTGATCAAACATGCCGGAAAATTTCTTCAGCAATCTTTCTGAGGGACTGGGCGCGTTAACCACACTGGCAGATGGATTGAGCAGGGTATTCTTGGGCGGAATCACCAACTTGTCTCCAACGCAAATATGGTCCGGCGACTTGAGAACATCGGTGTTCGCCTCATACAGTTTCTGGATCACGATCGTGCGATTTCCTTCTTCTTCGCCATAATACATCTTGGCGATAACAGGCAGAATTTCGCCGGACTTGACTACATGCGTCTGCGCCTTGGGAATTTGGGCGACCTCTTGAATCGCGGCCGGATGGTTATTGACAACAACAACCGGTGTTTG
>CALETL010000069.1 GCA_937920485.1 uncultured Phycisphaerae bacterium | reverse complement strand
TGCCAGTTGCGGCCCCAGACCCGAAACATATATCAATAGTTGTTTACTGGCAGTGTTGACTTCAACGCCAACCTTGTTGACGCAACTGACCACCACATCATCCAGTCCCTGTTTGAGTTGGACCTGGTCGACATCATGCTGGTACTGTCCGACCCCGATGGATTTTGGGTCGATCTTGACCAGTTCGGCGAGCGGATCCATCAGTCGACGTCCGATGGAAACGGCGCCGCGTACCGTGATATCCTCGTTAGGGAATTCTTCCCGTGCGACCTCTGAGGCCGAATACACAGAAGCTCCACTTTCATTGACCATGATAATAGAGATGGCTTTGTTTAAACCAATATTTCTAAAGAAAGTTTCCGTTTCACGGCTGGCGGTTCCGTTGCCGATTGCGACGACTTCAATTTTATATTGGTCGCAGAGTATGCGGATTTTTTCGGTAGCGTTTTGAGCCTGATTGTCGCTGTGATGCGGATAGATAACATCATGGGCGAGCAATGCGCCTTGTTCATTGAGTAAAACGACCTTGCAGCCGGTACGAAAACCGGGATCAACGCCAAGAGTACGTTTTTGCCCCAGAGGTGAGGCCATCAGGAGTTGCTGGAGATTTTCAGCGAAGATTCGGATTGCTTCGGCATCGGCTCGTTTTTTCGTTTCCAGCCGTACCTCGGTTTCCATTGACGCCGAAAGCAGACGATTGAATCCATCTTCCAGAGCCAATTGGACCTGCTGGGCACAGGGCGAGTCGTTTTGAATGAAGATGTCTTTTAGAATTGTCAAAGCCCTTTCTTCCGGGACAGTAATCCGCAGGGTCAGGTATTTTTCCTTCTCGCCACGCCGCATTGCCAGAACACGATGCGAGGGAGCTGATGTGACCGGTTCAGTCCAGTCGAAATAATTTTCATATTTTCCCGCTTCAGTTTCTTTTGCTTTAATGACCTTGGCATGAAAAACACCCTGCTCAAAGTAGAGCTTGCGAATCCGCTGGCGGGCGGTTTTGTCTTCACAAAGTTGCTCGGCCAGAATGTCGCGTGCGCCCGCAAGGGCCTGTTCAGCATCTGAAACACCTTTTTTCTCGTCAATAAATGAAACGGTTTCTAAAGACGGGTCGGTTTTCGGGTCTTGAGCTAACAGCAACTCTGCCAGCGGCAAAAGCCCCTTTTCCTTTGCCACGGTCGCGCGGGTTCTGCGTTTGGGGCGGTAGGGCAGGTAGATGTCTTCGAGGCCGGTCATAGTCTCGACCTGTTTGATCTGCTCGGTCAGTTCATCGGTCAGCAGTTCACGTTCAGTTAGTGATTTGATGATCGTTTGCTTTCGCTGGGTCAGTTCCATCAGTTGCACCAGCCGATCTCGAATTTGTGTGATGGCGACCTCGTCGAGCATTCCGGTGACTTCCTTGCGGTATCGTGCGATGAAGGGGACGGTGGCGTCATCAGCCAGCAACTTTGCGGTGGCGGCGACCTGTTGGACTTGTATTTTAAGTTCTGCTGCAACTCGTTGAAAAAATTCCTGATTCACAAAGCGGTCCTTTCATTGGCCGGTTATCCTGAGGAAAATATGATGGGCCTTTGTTTGTCGGAGATGATGATTCTGGTTAAACATAAACGAGCAGGTTATTGTCTAAGATATGTTAATCGTTCGGGAAGCGAGATATTGTTGCCGCAATTGTCCTCTCCGTACCCGTTCTCCGCAAGCAGTTCAATATCTTCCAGAACACGCTTGTCGCCCGTAAAGACGGCCCGAATATCTGTTGAGATGTCGATTTTTCCGGTGACCAGTAACTTAGCGATCTCATCAGCGACTTGTTCCATAAGATTTGCATCAGGTTGGGGTGTTTTTTGTTCGATCTTGAGAGGTTGCTCATAAATGATGACTTTTCCGGATTCAGCCAGTTTGACGACAACATCATGTATTATCAATCGAAGGTCTCCGGAATCCGACCTGGAAGCCAATACATCCAGGCAGATAATCTCCTGAGCAAGAGAACGGCGTTTATGGGCATTAATCTTTTCGTTTGCCCTGAACAGTTCCAGAGGTGAGCTGGCATCATAAGTGTCCTCGCCCAGTTTCATTTTTACCTCGCTGCCATAATGTAGCACCAGCTTAGATATGAGCGTGGATGGGCGGACATGGAATCCGCGGTATTGCGGGACGAGCACCTCAACGGTTCCGATCTCCGTGTAACGCTTGAGCATTTCCTGACAAAGCTTTTCGGCGCATGTAAGAAATTGTGAAACATAACTGATGGAGTAGTCAATTAATGTTTCCAATAATATTTCCGGCTCAACCAGCCGCTTGCGTGTTTGGGGTACCTGCTGTGTTGTCGGGCTGGCATGACGTTCAAAGTAGTGAGCGAAGTCACGCGCCGTGCGAAGAAGGTGCAATACGACACTGATATGCCCGCGGAGTACCGGAAGATCATTATCAAAGACCTCCGTTTCAGTTGTCGAGACAAAGGTGTCATAAAGTGATTGGAGATTATGGAATCGAAGTTCCAGAGAACGGACCTTCTCTTCGCTAATCACGTCTGTCAGTTCATACAACGACGCATTCGATTTTGGTTTTCTATGGGGCAGGATCTTCCTGCTTTCCGCCGCGAGATTCAAAAAAGCGGTCGCCAGCAGAGAAACTGTTTTAGAAACAGCTTCGATCTTGCGTCTGGCCAGATCATGCGGCAGACGTCCACTTGGGAGTTTTTCGGCGAAAAAAGTTTCTTCCTCTGACACTTCCGGGATGGGCAGATTCAGCTTTTCGGCTTCTGCAATAAGTTGTTTGGCAGCTTCGAGAAGGGTGGTTTCGGTGAATTTAAGCGCCTGATCCGTACTGTCTGCAAAATCCTGCTTTACTTCCAGGAGGCGATAGGCCGGGATCGAATGCTGAATATGCAGCAGTTCATAGCTAACATTGGAAAACAGTTTGATGGCCGCGGTCAAGGATCGAAAACGTGCCCATTGGCAGTTATTTCTCGCTCCATAGGAATCTAAAAGTTCCTCAATCTGCGTTGCTTGCGAGAGCAGTTCGCCAAGAAGCGGACGCGTCAAAAGACTTTTGTCATCTAAATGACTTGCCAGATAGCCAACAGCTTTGAAGTACCACTCTGTTCGGCTTACGATCAAGTCGCTAAAATCATTATAGGAGATGGTAACAGGCCCCATAATCCTCGGTCTTTTTTTATGTCTTTATTATTCAATCGAACCGTAGAAGATAAGTTATTTGGCGAAAAATGCAAGTCTGTACATTGAAGATTATTCAGATGTTAAGTTCTGCGACCAAAAAAGTATGATCGCTGGGCTTTTCCCATCCTCTTGGCTCTCGATCGATCCAGCAATCTATACATTTATCGGTCAGTTTTAAGGTCATCATAATGTAATCCAGCCGCCAGCCAACATTTCTTTTAAATCCATTCGGGACTCGATAATCCCAGAATGTGTAATGTTCCGGCTCCGGATGCATTTGCCTGAAGACATCAATAAAACCCCAATCCATTACATCTGAGAGTGCTTTTTGGACGAGTTCACAAAAACAGACATGGCCCCATAACTTCTCAGGGGAGTGCACGTCGATGTCTTCGCGGGCAACATTCAGGTCTCCGACCCAAAGAATGGGTTCATCTGGGGTGTGGTGCTGTTCAAGATACTCTCGAAGCCAGCGGAACCAATTTAATTTGTATTGGAACTTCTCAGAGTCCACGGCCATTCCCTGCGGAACATAAGTGTTAATGAGGATGATGTTGCCGATCTTTGCCTTGAGGAAGCGTGCCTGGTCCATTGTGTCCTGCGGCAGTGCTGAAACGATATCTCCGGGTTTTTCCTTACTCAGGATCGCCACGCCATTATATTTTTTCTGCCCTCGGAAGACGATCTCATATCCTGCCGCAGCAAGATCGGATATGGGAAAATCGGGGTCCTGGACCTTAGTTTCCTGAACGGCCAGAATGTCCGGCTGATGAAGATCCAGCCATTTGATCAGCACATTCAGTCGGCTTCGGATCGAGTTGGCATTGAACGTTGCTATTTTCATGGTATTTTCAGACAGGATTTTTCCTGATCAAGAGGATGGAGAAGTTTTGATATTTGAGTCGGGCTCATTTTTATGCTGTGGGCTATAACTTTCAATGACGCTCAGCAGTGCCAGCAGAAAACTGATCATACTTTCAGCGCCCTGGTTCAAGTTCACACTGTTTTTTTCGAGTCCGTCACCACATCCTTTTGTGCGAAAGTCATAGACTGGAATTGACAGGTCGTTATCTCCAAGAAACCAGTCAAAAGCCTTTTTCTGCATTTTAAGATAATTCGGATTATCAGTGGCTTCATACGCCCCGCGAAGCATCATCGCCGTGCTGACCGCTTCAAGAGCCTGCTGGTCAAACTGTGCTTTCCGGCCGCCTTTGGGATACCAGCCGTTACAGCCGACAAAACTGAAGTGTTCGCCGGTAAATGTTGTTTCCAGAAGAAATTCACAGGTTTTGGTTGCAATTTCCAGATAAGTTTCATTGCCGGTGGTGACATAGGCCCCAAAAAGTGCATGCGGCATGACGGCATTGTCATAGCTTAGAATATTTTCAAACCAGACCCATTCTTCGTTGGAGTTTTTCTCAAACAAATGAACCAGATGCTCGGCGGCGGTGTGTATGTGCCGCTTGACATCGCTGGCCCCGGGGAACTGGCTCAGGTAGCTTCGCATACCGAATATAGCATATGCTTTGCCACGAGGGGACAATTGGGGGATGTTTGGTGAAGATTTATCGAAAAAATCTTTTATGATCGGGACCATTTCCGGCAATGGAGGATGCTCGATGACGGAACCGAATGCCCAAAGGGCTCTGCCGAGGCTGTCATGAGCCGGTTCCGGTTCGATCCATTGTCGGTCATACCGCATGAAATTATGAAACGTGCCGTCTTTTCGCTGGGCATGGCAGATAAATGAAAGATAGGTATTGAACAGCCGGAGGGCCTCTGGGTCAGCGTACTGAGTATGGTATTTGACCATTGCGATAACGGCTCGTGTGTTGTCATCTGTGCAATAACCGTGGTTTCGATCCGGCAGCATGAATTTAGCGTGCTGGATCAATCCTGTGTCGTCCGTCATGTTGCGCAGATGGCTCAGAGACGGTTCAGGTACCTTCAAAAGCGAGATACCTTCTGCTTTATGTGTAAACGTTTTCGTTAGTGATTTTGCTGGAAACTTGGTTTGAGAAAACAGGTCCCAGTATTGCCGGCCGATCTTAGGCCATGTTCGTGTGCGGCCATAGTCATAGGCACAGCGGCGATACTCATTAAAGAGTGAATCGTCTTTGAGCAAGCTGATGATCGCATCTGAGAGTTCTTTGGGATCTTCAAAGGCAATGATTCTGCCGCGTCCATCGTCCAGGAGCTCCTCAGCTGCCCAGTAGGGGGTGGACACAACTGCTTTTCCGGAACCGACCGCAAACGCAAGCGTCCCGCTGGTCAACTGCTCCTTGTTCTGATAAGGGGTCACGTATATGTCCGTGGCGCAGAGAAAATTATGCAATCGTTCATCGCTGACGAATTGGTTATAAAACATGACATTATTTTGCAGGCCCAGTTCTTCAACAATTCGCTGTAATTCGAATCGATATTCTTCGCCATCGTGGCGCAGGACGCTCGGATGGGTTGCACCAAGGACAATGTAAAGAATATCGGGTTCGACTTCGACGATGGCCGGCAGTGTTTTAAGCATATGTTCGATGCCTTTGTTGCGGCTTAACAAACCAAAGGTTAAAATTGTCTTGCGGCCTTCGATACCGAATTTGTGTTTGTAATAACTGCTGTCAACAAATGCAATATCCGGGATGCCGTGTGGGATCAGGTGAATTTTTTTGGGATCGATGCCGTAAATATCACGGAGCATGGACACCCCGCGAACATTCATGACGATAATTTTTTCGGAGAGTTCACAGACATCGATCATGGACTGACGATACTCCGGAGCGGGTTCGTTTAATATTGTGTGCAGGGTGGTAATGACCGGCGCATCAATTCGCTTGAGCAGCAGGTTCAGGTAGGCACCGGCGCTGCCGCCGAAAAGCCCGAACTCATGCTGAACAGACACTAAATCAACATGGCTGAAATTGAGGTAATCTGCGGCACAGACATAGTCATTTTTAACATTTTTGCGGATCTCGAATTTGACAGGGCTGCCGTACTGGTGTTCATGGCTCGAAACCATTGCGACCACGAGGGGATCAAACGCATCGCTGGCGCAAGCAGAGATATTTTGAGTCAGGTCGTTGCAGAATGTTGCAATCCCGCATCGCCTCGGAAGAAACGAGGATACAAACGCAACTTTTCGCGAGGTTTCATTGGGCATCGTCTGTGTCTCCCACTATCAACATGATGAATTCAAAAAGAAGATAATTCTATTATAGAATCAAGAAAAATGGTGTCAACTAAAATAAAATGTATTGTGCGGCTCGTTTGAAATTACCATAAATCATTTTAATTAAAGAGGATATATTTAGTTTTTGAAAATATTTCAAATCCGATGTTTTTTCTTGCACACTTCTATAGGAATATAGTAGTATATAATAATCTACTAAGCCAATAGGATATCAGGAGAATTAAAATGAAGTTATCATCAAGAACAAGATATGGGATGAGAGCGATCCTGGAACTGGCTCTGGAGTACGGCAAGGCGCCTTTGCAGATCAAGACCATTGCTGAGCGCGAGGATATTTCGAATAAATATCTTGAGCAGTTAATTGCGATGCTCAAAGCATCTGGTCTCGTCCGCAGTATTCGCGGGCCCAGGGGCGGTTACTTGCTGGCCAAGCCGCCTTCGGAGATACAATTGAAAGATGTATTTTTGACGCTTGAAGGGCCGATGGTTCCCGCCGAATGCCTGGAACATCCCGAATATTGCCCTCGCTGTACGGACTGTGCGACCCGCCAAATCTGGCAGGAACTTCAGAATGCCATCTTTGGTGTTCTTGAGTCAGTGACGCTTGCTGATTTAGTGGAGCGGTCGCTTCGTTCCAAGAAGACAGGAAACTACCACATATAACATCTCATTTGCGGGAGTGGAAAAATGAGCCGGATTTATGAAGATATTACCACGACGGTTGGGCGTACGCCTTTGGTTAAACTTAATCGCATGGTTGCTGCTGATGCAACCGTGCTGGCAAAGATGGAGTCGTTTAATCCGTGCGGTTCTGTTAAGGATCGGATTGCGATTTCTATGATCGCGGCGGCTGAAGAGCAGGAATTGATCAATAAAGAGACGGTTCTGATCGAGCCGACCAGCGGCAATACGGGGATCGGTTTGGCATTTGTTTGCGCAGCGCGTGGGTATCGCCTGGTTTTAACGATGCCTGAGTCGATGAGTGTTGAGCGACGAAAACTGCTGAAAATGCTGGGCGCTGAAATTGTGCTGACTGAGGCGGCCAAAGGCATGAAAGGCGCTGTTGAAGAAGCGGAGAAACTTCAGAAAGACACACCGAATTCACTGATTCCTCAACAGTTTCAGAATCCCGCAAACCCGGAGGTACACCGAGAAACAACGGCTGTGGAATTATGGGAGGATACCGATGGTAAGATCGATATTTTGGTGTCCGGCATCGGAACGGGCGGCACCATTACCGGCTGTGGTGAATTTTTAAAGGCGAAAAACCCTGACATTGAGATCATCGCGGTCGAACCGGCTGATTCCCCCGTTTTGTCGGGAGGAAGCCCGGGGCCGCATAAGATCCAGGGCATTGGCGCAGGTTTTGTGCCCTGTGTTCTGAATACGGACATCTATGACCGTATTATCACTGTTACCAACGATCAGGCCATTGACGCTGCGAGGAAATTGGCAAAAACGGAAGGTATTTTAGCCGGTATTAGTGCCGGAGCTGCCTGTCATGTTGCGGTGGAACTGTCAAAGCTGGATGAAAATGCAGGCAAGACGATCGTTTTTATAATGTGCGATACCGGCGAACGGTATCTTTCAACGGATTTGTATGCACATCTTGACCAATAATGCCTTTCGAGGTTGACCAAAAATGAACGGAAAATCCCCAAAATATTTAGATTTTGAGTCCATGGCGGACCAAATCGTTTCTACGTATCAGGATGATTCCGGCATCAGTTTTATTGATGTTCGCAATCTTCCGGTACGTGAGAAAATAACCCATTCTCTTGAGCTGTTGTTAGAGCTGCTTTTCCCCGGTTATAGGGGCTTGCGAAAAATTACACATGAAAATGTGCGTTCGGTTATTCATGAACTGCTGGTGGTTCTCAGTCGGGATTTGAAAGAGCAGATCGAACTGGCGCTGCGTCATGAATGCAAACTCAAAGAATGCCCAACATGTGATTGTTCGGATCTGGCTGAGATTCACGCCAATGAATTGATCAAACGTATTCCGTCAATTCGTCAGGTCTTAAAGACAGATGTTGCGGCGGCTTTTGACGGTGATCCTGCGGCAAACTCATTTGAAGAGATCGTGATTAGCTATCCCTTTATTTTGGCCATTGCCATACACCGCATCGCACACGAGCTTTATCGAATGGAGGTTCCCCTGATCTCTCGGATTATATCCGAATATGCTCATTCGCAGACAGGGATCGATATCCATCCGGGTGCGAGAATCGGGAACTATTTCTTTATTGATCATGGCACGGGAGTCGTGATCGGTGAAACGGCCGTTATCGGCAGTCGAGTAAAGATTTATCAGGGTGTGACGTTGGGTGCCCTGAGTTTTCCAAAGGATGAACGGGGTCAGATTATTCGAGACCGTCAGCGGCATCCGACACTTGAAGACGATGTAACAATTTATGCTGAGGCCACGATTCTTGGTGATATTACCATCGGCAAAGGCGCGATCATCGGCGGCAATGTTTGGATTCGTGAGTCCGTGCCTGCCCAAACTGTGGTTGCAGTTTCGCGGCCGGAAGCATTCTATAAGAAAAAAGGACCCGGTTTCGGCGATCAACTGGAGTACTATATATGAGCACGGGCATCATTGAGAAAATACAGACACTGAAAAAACAACGAAATGCTGTAATCCTGGCCCATAATTACCAACCTGGTGATATTCAGGATATTGCTGACTTTACAGGCGATTCGCTTGCTCTGAGTGTACAGGCCTCACAGACCGATGCGGATGTGATCGTCTTTTGCGGTGTGCTTTTTATGGCTGAAACGGCGGCAATCCTTTCGCCTGAAAAGACGGTACTGCTGCCGGAAAAAGGCGCGGGCTGTCCGATGGCGGATATGATCAATGTCCAGCAGTTGCAGGAACTGAAAAATAAGCATCCGGAGGCACATGTTATTTGTTATGTAAATTCGACTGCGGAGGTGAAGGCGTTAAGCGATTATTGCTGTACCAGCGGCAATGCGCTTGAACTTGTTCAGACGCTGCCGAAGGATCGTGAGATCATTTTTGTGCCGGATAAGAATCTTGGCGGTTTTATTGTCGAGCGAACGGAAAGAGAGATGATTCTCTGGCCAGGGTATTGTTCGTCCCATATGCTGATCGTTCCGGCGGATATAGAGGCCGCCCGGAAGGCGCATCCAAATGCGTTGGTATTGGCGCATCCGGAGTGCAACCCGGATGTTCGGGCTCTGGCGGATGAATTATTGAGTACCGGAGGAATGCTTAAGTTGGCGGAAACCAGCGATGTGAATGAGTTTGTTATCGCGACGGAAAACGGGATCATTCATTCGCTGCAGAAGCAGAATCCGGATAAGCGTTTTTATCCGGCGACGGAAAAAGCGATCTGTCCCAATATGAAGAAAATATCGCTCGAAAAAGTGGTTTGGGCATTGGAAGATATGCAGTATCAAATAACAGTTTCGGAACCGGTTTGTTCAAGAGCCAAAAGGTCGCTTGATCGGATGCTTGAGGTTCTGCCGTCGTAAACAAAGTTCAAAAAAGAGAATAAGGAATTCATGATGGAAGACAAACAATATAAATTAGAAACACTTGCACTGCATGCAGGTCAGGAAGTTGACAGTACAACACTTAGCCGTGCGGTACCGATTTACCAGACGACAAGCTATGTATTCAACAACAGCGAACATGCGGCGAACCTGTTTGCGCTGAAGGAATTCGGGAACATTTATACCCGGCTCATGAATCCGACGACCGATGTACTTGAAAAGCGGATCGCGGCGATGGAAGGGGGCGTAGGCGCCTGTGCGTTCAGTTCCGGGATGGCGGCGATCACGGCGGCAGTGCAGAATATCGCACCGGCCGGTTCGCATATTGTGTCATCAAACTCACTGTATGGTGGAACATGTACGTTATTCTCACATACATTGCCGAAGATGGGAGTTGATGTTACGCTGGTTGACCCCAGAAATCCGAAAAACTTTGCGGATGCGATCAAAGACAATACCCGGCTGATTTACATCGAATCGATAGGCAATCCCAAGAACGATGTTCTTCAATATGATGCGATCGCGGATATTGCGCATGAAAATGGATTACCAGTGATTTGTGACAATACGGTGACGTCTCCGTGTTTATTCCGACCGTTTGAGTATGGTATTGATATCGTCGTGCATTCCTGCACAAAGATCATCGGCGGTCACGGCAGCAGCGTCGGTGGCATTGTGGTCGATTCCGGCAAGTTTAAGTGGGATAATGGCAAGTTCCCGGAGCTTACTGAGCCGGATCCGAGTTACCACGGATTGAAATATTACGAGGTCCTTGGTGAACTGGCGTATATCATTAAGATTCGTACCAATATTTTGCGGGATACGGGTGGTTGTCTGTCGCCGTTTAATGCTTTCCTGCTGCTGCAGGGAGTGGAGACGCTGCACCTGCGTGCCCCACGGCACTGTGAAAATGCATTGGCACTGGCGAAGTACCTTGAAAAGCATCCGGTTGTATCGTGGGTTAACTATCCGGGCCTTGCCTCACATCCGGATTACGCATTGGCAAAAAAGTATTTGCCGGACGGGCAGGGTGCTATTCTGGGCTTTGGTATTAAGGGTGGCAAAGACGCCGGTGTGAAGTTTATTGACAATGTCAAGCTTGCCAGTCATCTGGCGAATGTTCTGGACAGTAAAACACTGGTGATCCATCCGTCCAGTACCACGCATCAGCAATTAAACGATGATGAGCAACTTGCTGCCGGTGTGACGCCGGATTATGTTCGGGTTTCGGTAGGCACAGAGCATATTGATGATATCATTGAAGACTTTGACCAGGCCTTAAAGGCCAGTCAGTCTTAAAGGCATCCAAAGAGGTTTTTTGATGTGGGATTATACAGATGATGTAATGGAACAGTTTCACCATCCGAGGAATGTCGGCAAGATTGACGATCCGGACGGTGTTGGCGAGGTCGGTTCGCTGGCTTGCGGGGATGCACTGAAGCTGATGTTCAAGTTGGATAAAGACGGCCGTATCAAAGATGTGAAATTTCAGACATTCGGCTGTGCCAGTGCGATTGCGTCATCGTCGATTCTGACCGAGATGATCAAAGGCATGACGCTTGAAGAAGCCGCGAACGTGACCAATAAGGACATCGTGAAAAAGCTTGGCGGCCTGCCGGACCAGAAAATGCATTGTTCGGTGATGGGACAGGAAGCGCTTGAAGCGGCGATTGCCGACTATTACAGTCGCAAGGGCGGCACGGCACCTCAATCGCAAAAGGGCAATATTGTTTGCACCTGCTTTGGTGTGACGGACGAAGATATCCGAAAAGTGGTTCATGAAAATGACCTGACGACGGTTGAGGAAGTAACCAATTTCTGCAAGGCGGGCGGCGGCTGCGGCGGCTGTAAGGGACGCATTGCCGAACTGGTCGAGGAAGTGCAGGGGCAAAAAGCGCATGTTGAACATAAGCCGAAACCTGCCAAGCCCGCCAAAATGACGAATATCCAAAAGATACAGTTGATTCAGGAAACGATCAACGAGCAGATACGCCCTGCGCTGCGGGCTGACGGCGGCGATATTGACCTGCTCGACGTTGAGGGCGATAAGGTTCTGGTTGCGTTTCGCGGGATGTGCGCCCAATGTAAAATGGCTGAGTACACGATGAAGGATGTGGTCGAGGCGCGGCTCAAAGAATTTGTCAGCGATGATCTGTACGTCGAAGAAGTGAAAGACTAATTTCAGCGGGAATGATTCCGATGCAAGATGTAATCTATATGGACAACAATGCCACGACGTGCGTGGCCGAAGAAGTGATCGAAGAAATGATGCCGTACTTGCGGGACAAGTACGGCAACCCATCCAGCATGCATACCTTTGGCGGGCAGGTCGGTAAAAAGATCGCCCAGGCGCGTGAGCGAATCGCGGCCTTGCTGGGTTGTGAGCCGGACGAGATTCTGTTTACCAGTTGCGGCACGGAAAGTGACAATACGGCGATCAAGGGAATACTGTCGATGTATCCGAATCGCCGAAAAATCGTTACGACCCGCGTGGAGCATCCGGCGGTTTTGACGACCTGTCGTGATCTGGAGCGGCACGGTTACAGCGTCAGCGAGGTCAGTGTGGACCAAAAGGGTCAGTTGGATATTGATGAACTGGGCTTTCGGTTGGATGATAATACGGCGATCGTTTCGGTGATGTGGGCCAATAATGAAACAGGGACCGTATTTCCGGTTGAGCAGGTCGCCGATCTTGTTAAAGCGCGGGGAATCGTTTTTCATACGGACGCCGTACAGGCGATCGGCAAAATTCCGATCAATCTTAAAGAAAGCTCAATCGATCTGCTAAGTCTGTCTGGGCACAAACTGCATGCTCCCAAGGGAGTCGGGATGTTATATGTCCGCCGGGGTACGCGCATGGGTACCTTTATGCACGGTGGGCATCAGGAATCCGGCCGCCGCGGCGGAACGGAAAATGTGCCGAGCATTATCGCACTGGGCAAGGCGTGTGAGCTTGCATCGCAGAACATGGTCAAAGAAAACAGCCGTGTCAAAACGCTTCGGGACAAGCTTGAAACGGGCATTCTTTCTTCCTGTCCGGATTGCTTTGTCAACGGTGATACTGAAAACCGTCTACCGAATACATCCAATATCAGTTTTGAATATATTGAAGGCGAATCCATTCTGATGCTGCTGGATCAGGATGGTGTCTGTGCCAGTTCCGGTTCGGCCTGTACGTCCGGCTCGCTGGAGCCGTCGCATGTGCTTCGGGCGATGGGCGTGCCATTCACCGCGGCGCATGGATCCATTCGATACAGCCTGAGTCGTTATAACACTGAGCAGGAAGTCGATTTTGTTGTTGAAAAAATGGGCCCGATCGTCAATCGCCTGCGTGAACTAAGCCCGTTTGTCAAAACCAATTCTTAATACGCTTTTATATGCGGGGTCTATAAGGATTAAGGCAGTTCTGCGAATAATGTCAGC
>CALETL010000068.1 GCA_937920485.1 uncultured Phycisphaerae bacterium | reverse complement strand
GTGGGATATACGCTGGACGAGATTCCCAATGATATCACGAAGAAGACCCCGGCGTGCTTTGAGCCGACGATTGACTATGTCGTGACCAAGTGGCCCCGGTTTACGTTTGAAAAGTTTACCAAAACGCCGCCGGAGTTGACGGTGCAGATGAAATCGGTCGGCGAGGCGATGGCGATCGGCCGGACGTTTAAGGAATCGCTGCAAAAGGCGATTCGTTCGCTGGAGATTGACCGGTACTCGCTGGACAGCAAGCATATTGATGCGACACTGGATAAGAATCAGCTCAAGGATAAGCTGCGAATCTTCTGCTGGGATAAACTGTGGTATATCGCTGAGGCCTATCGGCGGAAATTTACCACAGAGCAGATTTTTGAGCTGACGATGATCGATCCTTGGTTTTTGAACAATATCCGCGATATTATCCAACTTGAAAAGAAGATCAAAAAGACAACATTGTCGAAAATGACGCCGAAGCTGCTTCGCCAGATCAAGGAGTATGGCTTCAGTGATAAATATGTGGCCGAACAGATATGTGTCGATGAGATAAAATTCCGCGACACTCGCAAGGACAAGGGTGTTGCGGCGGTCTATAAGATGGTTGATACCTGTGGCGCCGAATTTGAGGCCATGACACCATATCTGTATTCGACGTATGAGGCTGAATGCGAGGCCAACCCAACGAATCAGCGAAAAATTATGATTCTTGGCGGTGGACCCAACCGTATCGGTCAGGGCATCGAGTTTGACTACTGTTGTGTACATGCGGCGTTTGCGTTGCGGGAAATTGGCATTGAATCCATTATGGTCAACTGCAACCCCGAAACGGTCAGTACCGACTATGACACCTCCGACCGGTTGTACTTTGAACCGCTGACATACGAAGATGTGATGTCGATTGTTGATATCGAAAAGCCGGATGGCGTGATCGTGCAGTTTGGCGGCCAGACTCCACTGAAGCTGTCAACGGCATTGTGGGAGGCCGGTGTGCCGATCATCGGAACCAGTCCGGACAGTATCGACCGGGCCGAGGACCGCAAGCGATTTAATCGGCTGGTGAAGAAGCTGAAGCTAAAACAGCCGTTTAGCGGCACGGCCCACAGCTATAAAGAGACGCTCAAGGTTGCCGCCAAGCTTGGCTATCCGCTGCTGATCCGGCCGTCGTTTGTGCTGGGCGGCAGGGCGATGGATATTGTTTATGATGAATCGGCTTTGAAGGAAGTGGTTGACGAGGCGATTGAAGTTTCCGGCAAACATCCGATTCTGATCGACAAATTCCTCGACGACGCGACCGAGTTGGATGTGGATGCAATCTGTGATGGTCATACGGTGGTCATCGGCGGGATCATGGAGCATATCGAAGAAGCGGGTGTCCATTCCGGCGACAGTGCGTGCAGTCTGCCGCCGATGTCACTGCCGAAGAAGATTGTCAATGAGATTAAACGACAGACAAAACTGCTGGCGAAAGAATTAAAAGTACTCGGCCTCATCAATATTCAATTTGCTGTTAAAGATAACGAAATATATATTCTGGAAGTGAATCCGCGTGCCTCACGGACGGTTCCGTTCGTCAGCAAGGCGATTGGTGTGCCGCTGGCGAAAATGGCGGCTAAGGTGATGGCCGGCAAGATGCTGAAAGAACTTGGCTTCACGAAAGAAATCGAGCCGAAACATTACGCGGTCAAAGAAGCGGTCTTCCCGTTCATGAAGTTCCCGGGCGCCGATGTCATTCTTGGGCCGGAGATGCTTTCGACCGGCGAGGTGATGGGCATTAGCGACGATTTCGGCATGGCCTTTGCCAAGTCTCAGATCGCTGCCGGAACGGACCTGCCGCTGGGCGGGACGGTCTTTATCAGTGTCAAGGATCGGGACAAAAAACGGACGATTGAGGTGGCGAAAAAACTGCATGCGATGGGCTATAAAATCCTTGCCACACGCGGAACGTGTATCAACCTGATCGAAAACAACATCCCGTCGGAATTTGTCCGCAAGGTCATTGAGGGCCGCCCGCACATTGTGGATGTGATGATCGACGGCAAAGTGGATATGATCATTAATACGACAGTGGGCGAACAATCCATCAAGGATTCGTTCCAGATCCGCCGGACAGCACTGGATCAGCAGATTCCATACTTCACGACGATTCGCGGAGCCGCAGCGGTTACTGAAGCCATTGAGACATTGCGAAAACGACAAATGAAAGTCAAGCCGATTCAGTTGTATTACAAATAAGAATATACGAATACAGGAATATAAGGGACAAAAACGTGACAGCGATTTTATTGCTTGAAGACGGAACGGTATTTAAGGGCAAGTCATTCGGAGCCAAAGGGATTCGGTGCGGCGAAGTGGTGTTCAATACCTCGATGAGCGGCTATCAGGAAATCCTGACGGACCCGTCCTATCATGAGCAGATCATCACGATGACCTACCCGATGATCGGCAACTATGGCACGAACACATTGGATTGGGAATCGCGTAAGCTGTTCTGCGCAGGTTTCATCGTCAAGGAAAACTGCCCTTACCCGAGCAATTTCCGAAATCAGGATTCGCTGAGCGACTATCTGAAAGAGAACGGCGTAGTTGGCTTGGAAGGTATCGACACGCGGAAACTGGTCAAGCATATTCGTGAGCAGGGGGCTATGCGGGGGATTATTTCCTCGACGGAAAAACGTATTTCAGTCTTAAAGCAAATACTGGACGAATACCCCGGCCTGGTCGGTCGGGATATTGTCAAAAACGTGACCGCAAGACGCGGCTATAAATGGAAAAAGGGCGTCGTCGATGTCATCAAAAACGAAGAATGCCTGCCCAAGCCAAAGTACAAGGTTATCGCCTATGATTTCGGTGTTAAGCAGAACATTCTGCGTCTGCTGCGTTCACACGGCTGTGATGTGGAAGTAGTGTCTGCAAAGACAGCCGCCGACAAAGTATTGGCCAAAAAGCCGGACGGTGTATTCCTGAGCAACGGCCCCGGCGATCCGGCCCCGGTAACCTATGCGGCCCAAAATGTAAAAAAGCTGCTGGGCAAAGTGCCGATCTTCGGGATTTGTCTGGGTCATCAGATTCTGTCGCTGGCATTGGGTGGAAAAACATACAAGCTCAAGTTTGGCCACCGTGGAGCGAACCACCCGGTCAAAAATCTGGACACTGGTGCAATTGAAATTACCAGCCAGAATCACGGTTTCTGTGCTGATC
Organism: uncultured Phycisphaerae bacterium; assembly: GCA_937920485.1. Lineage (GTDB taxonomy): Bacteria > Planctomycetota > Phycisphaerae > Sedimentisphaerales > Anaerohalosphaeraceae > 4572-13. Next base: position 2,389 of record CALETL010000068.1, on the reverse strand, counting down.
TGGATTCATTTAAGAATCTGGACATTGAAATGACACATCTGAATCTAAATGACAATACCTGTGAAGGCATCCGATCCAAAAAACTTCGGGCCTTCTCGGTTCAATATCACCCTGAGGCTTCACCGGGCCCGCACGATTCGCAATACCTGTTTGCCCAGTTCATCGATTGGATGAAGAAGTAAATGCTGGTAAATTACAGAAAATAAAAGATTTGCGTGTTTTTTGCTTGACTTCAGTGACTTAATGTCCTAAGATTCTGAGCCTATAACTGCTTATGGAGGAGTGGTTAATCAACTCACCTTGTTTGTTACGATCCCGGAATCAATCAATGGATTGGAGTTTTTGTCTAATAATGACGAAAGCAGAGATATTGTATAGGTTTATGATAATTAAGTGAATGAAGTGAAAGTACTGAGTTAGCAATGGAAAAGATTACGAAGATCAGGAATATTGGAATATCGGCCCATATTGATTCAGGCAAGACCACGCTCAGTGAGCGGATTTTATATTATGCCGGCCGCATCCACCGGATGCAGGAGGTCCGCGGCGAGGGCAGCGGTGCGACCATGGATTTCATGGAACTGGAAAAAGAACGCGGTATTACGATTACGTCTGCCGCGACACAGGTTGACTGGCAGGATAAATGCATCAACTTGATCGATACGCCTGGCCACGTGGATTTTACCGTTGAGGTGGAACGTTCGCTGCGAGTGTTGGACGGTGCAGTCATGGTGCTGTGTTCAGTGGGCGGCGTACAGAGCCAGTCGTTTACGGTGGACCAGCAGATGAAGCGCTACCGTGTGCCGCGTATTGCGTTTATCAACAAGATGGACCGCAATGGGGCCGATCCTGACCGCGTGTGTCGAGATATGCGGGAAAAGCTGGGGCTCAATGTTGTGCCGCTGCAAATCCACATGGGCGAAGGCGACAATTTCCAGGGCGTGATCGATCTGATAACGATGGAATCAGTCACATTCGAGGGCGACAGCGGCGAAGATGTCGTCCGGCAACCGATCTTTTCCGATTATACCGAAGTTGCTCAGGCCGCCCGCCATGAAATGCTCGAAGCATTGAGCATGTTCAATGATGAAATGATGGAAATGCTGCTGGATGATCAGGAAATATCACAAGAGATGATTCATGACACGATTCGTGAAGCGACGATCAACCGTGATATTGTGCCGCTGATGATGGGTACGGCGTTTAAGAATAAGGGCGTTCAGCTTTTAATGGATGCGGTATGTGAATATCTTCCAAGTCCGTTGGACCGCATCGCTTTTGCACGCGACCATGATAATGAGGGTGCTGAGACTCCATTAGCCAGCGATCCGGACGCTCCGGCGGTGGCGATGGCATTTAAGATTACCGATGAGTCGTTCGGTCAGCTGACCTATACCCGCGTGTATCAGGGTCGTATCCAAAAGGGCCAGCATTATCGCAATGCCCGTACGAACAGGAAGCAGCGCGTTGGCCGCATCGTTCGGATGCATGCCAATGACCGCGAAGACGTTAACGATGCCGGCCCCGGTGACATCGTTGCACTGGTGGGCGTTGATTGTGCCAGCGGCGACACCTTCTGCGGCGAGGGACTCAACTACTCGCTGGAAAGTATTTTCGTGGCCGACCCGGTGATCAGCCTGTCGATCACTCCGGCCACTTCTGCCGATCAGGACCGCATGGCCAAGGCCCTGAGCCGGTTCATGAAAGAGGATCCGACGTTCCGCGTCTCCAGCGATCCGGAAACCGGCCAGACGATTGTCGCTGGCATGGGTGAACTGCACTTGGACGTGTACATTGAGCGGATGCGGCGGGAATTTAAGGCCGCTGTTGATGTCAGTCAGCCCAATGTCAGCTATCGTGAGGCCCCGACGGTTGAAGTTGAATTCAACCATAAGCACAAAAAGCAGACCGGCGGTTCCGGCCAATACGGCCATGTCGTCGGCCGGATGATTCCGCTGCCGGCCAATGCCGAATCATCGTATGAATTTGAGGACAATATTGTCAGCGGCCGTATTCCCACCGAGTACATCCCCGCTGTCAACAAGGGTTTTCAGCAGGCCATGGCCAAAGGCCCCGTTGCTGGGTATGAGATTGTCGGTATCAAGATGTGTCTCGACGACGGGTCGCAGCACGCGGTGGATTCCAGTGAGATGGCATTTCGCATCTGTGCCAAGGATGCGTTTCGCGATGCCTTCCTCAAGACCAAGCCCTGTTTGCTCGAGCCGATTATGAAAGTCGAGATCGAGATGCCCACCGAGTATCAGGGGCCTGTTGTCGGTGACCTGAATAGCCGTCGCGGGATGATCATGTCCACCGAGAACAAGGGCAATATCACCGTGGTACTGGCCGATGTGCCGCTGAGCAATATGTTCGGATACGCTACGGTGGT
>CALETL010000067.1 GCA_937920485.1 uncultured Phycisphaerae bacterium | reverse complement strand
AGCGGCCGGTTCTGTTTTTCTCATGCGGCCTGTACAAAGATTACCATACCCCGCAGGACACGCCGGACAAACTGAACTACAACGAAATCAAAAAAGGGAGCCGGATTATCGAAGGCGCCCTGCTGACACTGGCCGATTCTCCAACGATTGAACAATTCACTCCGCAAACAGATAACAGCCAACAGCTTCAATCAACCCTGTTTATTTTGAATCTGGTTATAGCAAAATCCGACAAACTTGGTCTGTCAGAAGAAAAAGTGGATTCGCTGAAGGATACATACAAAAAACTGTCCGCCCTGCCCGAACCCTCACAAGCTGATCTCGACGAACTGACAAAGATTCTTAAGAATTGCAATCCCACAATAAATAAACTTTACGAAACGGCTCCTTCGAAACCGCTTAAATAATCTGTAATTCTTGTTGGTAACGCCGGCTTCGATGCTGTAGTTTTTCGCATGTAAAATCTGCCTTAAAACGATATAATAGAATCGAAAGCAGGTATTTTCATGACAACACCTGTGCCGCAAAAGACGTTGTCGGTGTTTGACTCGGTCTGCATCATTGTAGGCATCATCATCGGCGCCGGCATCTATGAAACTGCCCCATTGGTCGCGGGCTCGATGGGCAGCGGCAGCGGCACACTGGCCATCTGGCTCATTGGCGGGTTGATCGCACTTGCCGGAGCACTCAATTACAGCGAACTGGCCACTGCTTATCCGCGTCAGGGCGGCGATTATGTATACCTGACCCGCGCCTTTGGCCGCCGAACCGGTTTCTTGTTCGGCTGGACACAACTGGCCATCATCCGTCCCGGCGATATCGCCCTGATGGCTTTTGTCTTTGGCCGCTATGCCTCGGCCCTGTATCCCTTCGGCTCAAGTATGGTCATCTATGCCGCCGGGGCCATCGTCATATTAAGCGTTATCAACATCCTCGGCATCCGGCAAACCAAACGGACCCAAAATCTGCTGACTGTCGTTAAAGTCCTCGGATTGCTGGCTGTCATCGCGGCGGGGCTTTTGTCTCCTCATCATGGTCCGGCGGAACAATTGACCACAGCAACCGGCGATAAAGCAATCCCGCTGGCTCTGATCCTGGTGCTGTTCACGTTCGGCGGATGGAATGAGATGGCGTATGTCGCCGCAGAAGTCAAAAACCCCCATCGCAATATCAGCCGTGCATTGATTTTTGGAACGGTTGCCGTAACGGTGTTGTATCTACTGGCCAATGGAGCTTTTTTGAATGCACTGGGGTATGCGAAAATGACCGCATCCGAAGCGGTCGCTGCGGATTCGCTGGCCGTAACCCTGCCGGACATCGCCAGCCGACTCATCAGCATCTTGATCTGCATTTCAGCACTCGGCGCCGTCAACGGTCTTATCTTTACCGGGGCACGGATCTCTTACGCACTGGGCACCGAACATGCACTCTTCAAATCCCTGGGGCGATGGCACGGCCGCTTAGGTACGCCGATCTCGGCATTGTTGCTGCAGGGAATCATCGGCCTTATGATTATTCTGTTCGCAGGGTCATTTCTTGATACGATTTTCTATACGGCACCGGTCGTATGGCTGTTTTTCCTTGCGACCTGTATTTCCGTCTGGCAGCTCCGCAAAAAGGAACCCCAAACACCTCGCCCTTTCAAGGTTCCGCTGTTTCCACTGCCGACCCTTGTCTTCGGTGCTGCGTGCATCTTCATGCTGTACAGTTCTGTCGTCTACGCCATCTCGCAAAAACCTATCGGCTTTGCCATCGCTGCAGGTTGCCTGCTACTCGGTGCTATCGTCTACGCCGCATCGACACACACCCTGAAGACTGAGGTCTGAGGACTGAATCACTCTTTCTCTCTCGTCAACGGCACGAACCGCACGGGCATCATGGATTTTCGAGTCAGCGAACCGTCTTTGTTTTTGGTCACCAACATCAGTTCCTGCACGCCCCGCCGGCTGCCCACGGGAATCACGATCCTTCCGCCAACGGCAAGCTGCTCAATCAGCGGCTTCGGGATATGGTCGGGGGCGCAGGTGACGATGACCGCATCGAACGGAGCGTGTTCGGCCCAGCCCTTGTAACCATCGCCAATTTTGGCCCGGATGGTGTGGTAGCCGCGCTGCTTGAATGTTTCCATCGCGCGCTTGCCCAGCGGCTCAACGATCTCGATGGTGTACACATGCGGCGTAAACTCCGTCAACACTGCTGCCTGATAGCCGCTGCCGGTGCCGATCTCCAATACTTTCGATTCCGGCGACAGCTCCAACACCTCCGTCATGACCGCCACGATGTACGGCTGGGAAATCGTCTGACCGTGACCGATGGGCTGCGGGCCGTCGTAATATGCCGACCGCTGAACATACTCCGGCATAAACCAATGCCGCGGCACAGCCCCCATCGCCTGCAGGACATTCGGGTCACTCATCCCGTACCGCCGCCGGAGGACATCCACCATGCCCTTGCGCTCATCGATTCGCTCGTCACTGCGCGGATGAGTCCATTCCGGCATGTTCGGATTGGTCGAACTGGATTCTGAGACGGCTGTTTCTTTCTCTGTTGACCGAGAGTTATGATTGCTGTTGGGATTCGGTGCGTTTTGTTCACACCCGATGAACGAGGCCGCAACCACAACGCAAAACGAAATGATCAGTAACTTATTTATTCGCATCTGTGATCTCCTTTAGAAAACAGATATCGTACTATCCCCCTTATTATATCCGAATGCCGTAAGATGTGGGCATAAAAAAACAGGGCCCGAAAGCCCTATTTCTGATTCGTGTTTTTACGGTTGTTACCTTCACTTCTTTTTCTGTTGTTTCTGGATTTTGGCCCAGGTGTCTTTGAGGCCGACAGTCTTATTAAAGACCAGTTTTTCCGGCGTGCTGTCTTTGTCCGTGCAGAAGTAGCCCAATCGCTCAAACTGGAGCCGATCCAATGGTTTGGTGTCTTTCACGGACGGTTCGATTTTACAGTTTTCCAGTACCTTCAATGAATCCGGGTTGGTATTGGCGGCAAAGTCCTGGCCTTCCGGCACATCATCGGGATTTTCCTTTGTGAACAGGTGGTCGTACAGCCGGACCTCGGCATTGAGGGCATGTTCAGCACTGACCCAATGCAGCGTGGCCTTGACCTTGCGCCCGTCCGGGGCGTCGCCGCCGCGAGTTTCAGGGTCGTAGGTACAATGCAACTCGACAATATTACCCGCCTCATCTTTAATGACCTCATTGCAAGTGATGAAGAATGCATAGCGCAACCGTACTTCGCGGCCCGGTGCCAGCCGGAAAAATTTCTTTGGCGGCTCTTCCATGAAATCTTCCTGCTCGATATACAGTACCTTGCCAAACGGAACCTTTCGCGTACCGGCGGAAACATCTTCCGGATTGTTAACCGCATCCAAGTCATCGGCCTGTCCGTCCGGGTAGTTGGTAATGACTACTTTTAAAGGATTCAGCACGGCCATGACGCGCGGGCTTGTGGCGTTGAGATGCTGCCTTAAGCAATGTTCCAGCAAGGCATAATCAACAGTGCTGTTGAACTTGTTGACGCCAATGGTTTTGCAGAAGGTGCGAATTGATTCCGGCGAGAAACCACGCCGCCGCAGGCCGCTCAATGTAGGCATGCGCGGGTCATCCCAGCCGTTGACGTGGCCGTCTTTAACAAGCTGCAGTAGCTTGCGCTTGCTCATCATCGTATAGGTCAGGTTCAGCCGGGCAAACTCAGACTGCCGCGGGTGATAGATTTCGAGCGCGTCCAAAAACCAGTCGTATAACGGACGGTGATTTTCGAATTCCAGTGTACAGATCGAGTGGGTAATGCCTTCGACGGAGTCCTCGAGGCCGTGTGCCCAGTCGTACATGGGATAGATGCACCATGCGTCGCCGGTGCGGTGGTGGGCGGCGTGCAGGATTCGGTACATGACCGGGTCACGCAGGTTGACGTTCGGGCTGGCCATGTCGATCTTGGCTTTGAGCGTTTTGGAGCCGTCGGGGAACTCGCCGTTCTTCATGCGCGTAAACAGGTCGAGGTTTTCTTCGGCGCTGCGGTCGCGATAGGGACTGTTCTTGCCCGGCTCGGTGAGCGTGCCGCGATACTCGCGCATTTCTTCTGCCGTGAGGTCGCAGACGTAGGCGGCGCCTTTTTTAATCAGTTCCACGGCCCAGTCATACATCTGCTGAAAATAGTCCGAGGCGAAATACAGCCGGTCCTCCCAATCCCAGCCGAGCCATTTGACGTCTTCGATGATCGAATCGACATATTCCTGCTCTTCTTTACAGGGATTGGTATCGTCGAAGCGCAGGTTGCACTTGCCGCCGAACTCGGATGCGATACCGAAGTTCAGACAGATGCTCTTGGCGTGGCCGATATGCAGGTAGCCATTCGGTTCCGGCGGAAAACGCGTATGCACGCGCCCATCCCACGTCCCTTTTTCCAAGTCATCGGCCACGATCTGCCGGATAAAATCCAGCCGCTGTTCATTATTCTGTTCGTTTGTTTCTGTCATTACTTAGTCCTGTTATACATATTATAAAATACTCGACAATTACAGTTCGATATCTTAGCATATCGGTAATCTCTCGGACAGAACTTTATTACAAGGATAAGCAAGTCATGTTAAACCATGGAGATACAATTTTGTCGGCCATCGGTAACACACCGCTGGTGGAGCTTAAACGCATTAATCCAAACCCGAAAGTGCGGATTCTGGCCAAGCTGGAGGGCAATAACCCCGGCGGTTCCGTCAAGGACCGCACGGCGTTGTATATGATCAATGCCGCGGAAGAGGATGGTTCACTGACAAAGGATAAAACGATCCTCGAACCGACAAGCGGCAATACCGGAATCGCTCTGGCCATGATCGGGGCAGCCAAAGGCTATCATGTGACACTGACGCTGCCGGGCTGTGTGAGCAGCGAGCGGCAGCATGTGCTGGAGGCGTTCGGAGCCGAAGTAGTCGTTACCTGTCCCAAGCAGGGTACCGATGGCGCAATCCGCAAGGCCCATCAGATGAGGGACGCCTACCCGGATAAGTATTTTATGCCGAACCAGTTTGCCAACCCCGCCAATCCGCAGGCTCATTATGAAACGACGGGGCCGGAAATCTGGGAGCAGACGGGCGGCGAGATTGATGTATTTGTGACCGGCCTGGGAACCACCGGTACGCTGATGGGGATGTCGCGGTATATGAAGGACCGACCAAGGGCGGTCAAGGTTGTCGGCGTCGAACCGGTGTTGGGTCATGCGATCCAGGGTCTGAAAAATATGGACGAGTCGATCGTGCCGGATATTTACGACAAGCCGCAGCTTGACGACACGATTCCGATGGGCGATGAAGAGGCCTTTGACATGGCCCGCCGACTGGCGACCGAAGAGGGGCTGTTTGCGGGCATCTCCAGCGGGGCCAATGTCGCCGGAGCCGTCCGGCTGGCAAAAGACATGGATTTTGGCACCATCGTCACCATTATCTGCGATCGCGGCGACCGCTACCTAAGCACCATGCTATTCCGCTCCGTCTGCGCCAAATGCCCGCCATAGTGACCTTTACAAAATCGGGGTATTTTGATATAATAAGCGTATGATCCAAAAAGTCGTTCATAAGAAGAATTTAGAAACCCACGACGAGATTCGCCAGAACCGGGAATATTGGCTGAGCCGCCCGCCGGAAGAACGGATCGCGGCGGTTGAATTTTATCGAAGGCAGGTTTATGGAGATAACTATTCCCAAGGACTTCAAAGAGTTGTGAAAATCACGAAATTCTCAGGGGGTACTTGAAGAAAATGGGTGATTGCCTTCCTCATTTCCGTTGTACTTGAATACCT
>CALETL010000066.1 GCA_937920485.1 uncultured Phycisphaerae bacterium | reverse complement strand
CCACAAATTGATGCGGCAGTTTGCTGTCGAATACGGCGGTTTGAATGCCTTTACCGTTAAGGCGAAGCGTCAGGGTGTCAATGAATGACTCATAGGCCTCTGTTCGAAAGCCCCTGCGAAACAACTCAATATACGCCTTTTTCTCTCTGACAGCTAAGCTTGCGGCCGGACAGAATCGGCAAGGCACGATCAGCACGGACCCAAGCCTGAACCGCCGACACACGGATTTTCAGACCGCATATCCATATATAACCCAGTGTTTACAATGAGTTAAAATGCGTTTTCTGGGCACTGTCAATAATGTTTCGTATTTTTTGTCATAGTGCTTTCAATGGTCATGGTTAGTCTTATTCCTATGACCCCCATGGAGGCCTTTTTTTATCGGTCTATCCTGCCGCACCTTCCAATAAACCAGGAAATTACTGGCTCATACCATGGAATCGTTGTTGAAGGATTTCAAGTTCTGTCATGATTTTCTCATCATACAAACAAGTCAAAAGACCTCGGGAATCAGAGAGTCCAAATACTGCAAAAAGCAAAATGCCAGATTAAGCAGGGGCAACAATTTCCCGATGAGTTTTAAGTGAGTTGTATGCATGTATAGACGTAATGTGCTTAGAAATTGCTGCCAATAAGACTTAAGATTGTCATGTGGACAGGGGAAATAATGGATTACTCTGAAAAACAACTGTTGATTGATTCGAATGATACAGGAAGGGACGGTTCCCAGCTTGAACAGCAACTCGGACAAACCGAAAAACAACTTCATGCAAGCGAGGAAGCTTGGTCCAACTCGATTAAGAAGCTGAAACGGTCTCGCCGTGAATTTCTGACCATATTTGATTCAGTGCCTGCGGTGATTTGGTATCGTGACCGCGAAGGTAAAATTCTTCGGGTGAATCAATGTGCCGCAGATTCAGTGGGTCGGAGTAAAAATGAACTTATCGGGAAGAATTACTATGAGCTGTTTCCCGATGGCGCACACCGATCCCGCCAGCAGGATTTAGAAGTTATTGAATCCGGACGGCCCTTACGCCAGCAGCTCCGTCAGTTTAAGTCCTTTGATGGAACCATCCGCTGGGCAGTTGTGGACCGGATTCCGCTGAACGATAAGAAGGCCGGAGCCATTATCGGTGTGATGGTGTTTGCTCAGGATATTACGGAGAAAAAAATAGCAGAAGATCAGCTCATTAGCGCTAAGAAAGAAATCGAGATTCGTAACGAGCAGCTCAAAGCTTATGCAAACGAAGCTGAAGATTCAGCCAGACAGGCGCATCTTTCCAATAAGGCAAAAAGTGAAATCTTAGCCAGTTCCAGCCATGATTTGCGTACACCAATGAATGCCATCATCGGGTTTTCAAATTTATTACGAGATACTGAGATAGATGATGAACAGATCGAATATGTTGAAATGATTAATAAATCCGCAAACGGTTTACTGTCTTTGATTAACGATATTCTCGATTACAGTAAGCTCGAAGCCGGCAAACTGAATATACAAGTTACCGATTGTAATGTATCCGATTTTATTCGGGAGATGGAAGCGACAATGGCTCCCGGGGCACGTCAAAAGGGTTTGGATTTTAATGTTCAAATTGATTCAGAAATCCCGGAAACATTCCCCACGGATCCGGTTCGATTAAAACAGTGTATGATTAATCTAATCGGCAACGCAATCAAATTCACCAAAAAAGGGCACGTAACGATCAATGTCAGACCGGTCTCAAAAGACGGTCAGCCCTGCATACAATTTAGTGTTGAAGATACAGGCGTCGGGATTGCTAAAGATAAACAGGAATTGATTTTTAAGGCCTATTCTCAGGCCGAAAGCACAACGGACCGCGTATTTGGCGGTACGGGTCTGGGGTTATCAATTACCAAAAAACTGACAAACCTTCTGGGCGGTCATATTTCAATAACGAGCGAGCCCGAGAAGGGTTCTGTATTTTCAATTATCCTGCCTTTAAATCCTAAGGAGAATAAATAATGTCTGCAACAATCGCTGAACTAAGGGAATATACGGGGCGAAAAGGTCACTTGTTGAGCATTCAAGCTGATTCGACAGCAGCTCAGGCAGCTCAGGTAATGAGCACCCATGACATTGGTTGTTTGATTGTCTTTGATGCGAACAATCAATTCGTCGGCATACTCAGCGAGAGAGATATGATCACGAAAGTCTATGCTGAAAATCTCAAACCGGATGCTGTCATTATCAAAGACATCATGACCTCATCGGTTGTATCCTGTTCGTTGAATACACCCATTGCTGAGGCGGAAAGATTAATGGACAAGCATCGTATACGCCATCTCCCCATTCTTGACGGCGGCCAACCGGTTGACATGATTTCGAGCCGGGATACGGCTGGCTATCGATTGAAAAACAGCAAGGCGATGCAAATGGCTGCCGAAGAACTTGCGATGCTGCCGACGGGCCTGAAAAGTCTTGATTTCGAAGATGTCGTATCCATGGCAATCAATGAAGTCCCCAAGCATTTAGGCGCTGAACGGGCAACTCTGTGTTTTGTGGAAGACGATTCTAACCAGCTTAATACTTTTCAGAATGGATGTCGGTGTGAGAAGAGTGAGCTTTTAAGAAACCTTGACGTTTCAAATGAATCGTCGTCCCCGCAGATCATTACAAGCCATATCTGTTCGGGTTGCAATGATTCCCATCAACAGAGAGGCGGATTTGTGATTCCTTTGTCCATTCAGGACCATTGCAGCGAGGCTGATGAAAAAAACATCTCAGGATTTCTGTGTATGTGTCAAACAGGTAATGCCGAAACTGTAGACCAGACACATGTTTATAAGGCCACTATTCTTCAGCAGGTGCTCAGTTCGAATCTGACTAATGCCAGGCTTTATCGTAGTTACGAAGACGCTCGGCGCGATAGTGAAATTGATCCTTTAACGGGTGTGGGAACCCGCCGCATACTGGAGAATGTCCTCCGGGCTGAATGTGCCCGAGCCTTGCGTTACGGATGCACATTTTCAATTGCTATCGTAGATCTTGACAATTTCAAAACGATCAATGATACAGCCGGTCATGCTGCTGGCGATAGGAAGTTGAAGGAACTTGCTGATCTCATGCGGGAACAAACACGTAATACTGATACAGTGATTACTCGTTACGGCGGCGATGAATTTGTTCTGATTCTTCCGGAAACAAAACTGTCCGGCGCAAAAATCGTGCTGGATCGAATATGTCAACAATTTAACCACCTATCATTACCCGGCATCGGAAACCTGTCGATCAGCGCTGGTGTGGTGGAATGGTCCTCGGAACCGGCCGACACAGCAGAAACGATTATGCAGCGTGCTGATGCAGCTCTCTATGAAGCAAAAGAAGGCGGGCGAAATCGTGTCGTTTCCCATATGGGGAATGCCATATTATCCTAAAGCATGAGAAAGCGGTCATGGATAGGGAAAGGATCGTGACGTGCGGAATCGTAAACGGCATTTTGTTCTTATCGGGATGATGTTTTTACTGGGTTGGCTGTCGGCTGCGTTGGCTTTTGGGCGAGAATATAGTACCGAACCCACGGAGCCTTCTGAGACAGGGCCTGCTGTCGAGGCGACTGAGCCATCTCGTCCCGCACCCGCCAAAGTTTCACCACAAGCCAAACGGTCAGTTGTTATCTATTCTACGGAGGATATTGCAGAAAGTCCGTCCGAGACAAGTCCAACGACAACAGGTACGCGCGATCATACAGTGCACCGAACAAGAATGATCCCCGATATGCCGCACAGACCGGAGGTACCCAATGTGCCGGATGCGCCTGAAGGAGACGGTTACTACTGCGGCGGTTATCCGGTTGTGGGTGGGGCAATGCACATCCGGCCTGGACCGTATCTTGCGGGTTGGCGTTCGTGTTCGGATGGCGATGAGGGGCAGTTTTGGCCGGGCTTGTTGGATACTGACATTTCCTATTCCTGGTCCGGCAACTCAGGTGGCGGGGAGCTTACTTATTGGCCGTATGGGTATCGTTACTCGTGGGGGGATGATCCAGCGTACAGCGATGCTCTCGGTAGCGACCAAGCTCGGTCAGCGATGGAATCTGACCCCAACACAACCGATGGTGATTACACCTCATACAACAGCACCGAAGACATTCGCCTACCCGATTATGGGTCGGCTCAACCCAGTGACGCCAATGAAATGTTGCCGGATGTGTCTGAGGCGGCGGCAATACCCAAACACAAAGCGGCCAAAGACGGATAGAGAAATTCGCCGGTATTATGCTCGAAAATCAAGCGTGGTCGGGCTGTGATAATAACTCGGCCGCATTTGGTAAGCGTTATTTGGAATTCCACGTCGCGGGCACGGAGCACTGTCGAGTGTTTCAGTTTTCTCAGTCTGGATTCGTCCGCACACACGTGTTTCAACCACGGTGCAATGTACATATTTGGTCATTTTCATACCCCCCGATACTTGGCCCCCTGACAGACAAAAGGGGCAGTTTTTCATCATCCTCTGTCATTATAGCAAAAATCGTGGTCCTAAATCAACCGCTCTGCAGCCGTAAACAGGTTGGGTCCGATAGAATTCCGGCTTGCTTCAACAATCAGCGAGATTACGAAAAATATTCTTCAGGAAATGATTGGCTGAGGAACATTTTTTAACGACTGATGGCGATTGGTAAAAGGCATTAACCGCATCTTTGGAATGGTAAGTCAAAGGGGCTTAAGTCGCGGCTCTGTTTGGCCGATTAAACACTGGCTAACGTCTTATATTTTCAAGGGTTGCATCTATTGGCAGAATTTGGAAAGGCCTATGAGACAAGGTTTCACTCGATTACATTGCATTATGCATCTAACCGGCACGTTTTTAGAATTGCTGGCGTTGCTTCTGTTGCTGCCGCTTCTGTTCTGGGGGCTGACGCGATTTACTGACTACAACAGCCCGGAAAGTTGGCGAACCTTTCTGGCGTTTATTATCCCTGCGGCGGCATCTCTGGGATTGGGGCTTTTCATGCGGTCGTATTTCAAGAACACCGGCCTGGATTTAACCAGCAGCATGTTGTTGTGTACGGTTGCTTGGCTGGTCGCATCGGCTTTGGGAGCGATCCCGTTTTGCATCGCCATTGACGCCAGTTACATTGACGCCTATTTTGAGGCGATGAGCGGTTTTACCACGACGGGAATCACGGTCTTTTCCGGGTTGGACGACATGCCGCACAGTATTTTGTTCTGGCGGTCGCTGACCCAATGGCTCGGTGGTATCGGTATTTTGTCATTCTTTTTATTGGCCGCACTCGGAACCGAAGGGGCTCACTATATGGCCGGAGCCGAAGCGCATAAGATTTCTTCCGGCAGACCCGCCCCCGGCATGTTCAGCACCCTGAAAATCCTGTGGGGGGTTTATACCCTATTTACCGTGGCTGCAGGGGTCAGTTATGCGTTGGCGGGCATGAGCATTTTTGATTCCGTTTGCCATGCGCTGACGACGCTTTCAACTGGGGGATTTTCACCGCACGATGCCAGCATTGCGTTCTACCGGGACGGCTTTGCCCATTACAAGCTGATCGAATATTTGGTTACATTCTTTATGATGCTGGGCGGGATTAACTTTTTGGTCCATTTCCGAGTGTTGACCGGTGACTTCAAAGCCCTGTGGGATAATATCGAAGTGCGGCACTGGTGGCGACTGATACTGGC
>CALETL010000065.1 GCA_937920485.1 uncultured Phycisphaerae bacterium | reverse complement strand
GTCGCGGCCGATATTCTCGAGCATCGCAACATCGATCTCAAACACGCCAAAAGCGAAGTCAAAAAAATGGTCCTTCAAGATAATCAGAATAGCGGGGATACATTTGTCGCCTTGCCGCGGACAACACACGCCCACGAGCTGATCGATGACGCTGTCGAAGAAGCACGGGCGCTCAAGCACAACTACATCGGCACCGAACATTTACTTTTGGCGCTCCTCCATGAGAAAGAGGGACGCGGGGCGAAGGTCCTCGGCAATCTGGGGTTAAAACTTGACGAGGTGCGTCAGGATGTTATAGGGTTTGTTGATCGCGCCAAAAATACTGTTTCCGGTGGCATCCAGGAATAAACGGGAATTTTGATCGTGATTCGTATATAATAAAGCGTCGTGAAGACAGAAATCCTTAAAATCAGTACACCGGACGATGCGGCGTCCATTCAAAAAGCGGCTCAACTGCTGGACGAAGGTTCGTTCGTCGCTTTTCCCACAGAGACCGTTTATGGCATCGGCTGCAAGGTCAAAAAAGATGCCCTTGAACGGTTGGACGAAGTCAAGGGCCGCCAGTTGGGAAAACACTACACGCTTCACATCGGAAGCTATGAACAACTTGCCAAATATGTTCCCTCGATGGGGACAAGAGCGTGGAAACTGGTTCAAAATGCGCTGCCGGGGCCAGTTACGATTGTATTTGAACCGGATGACCATATGTTGAAACAGGCTGAGAAAAATCTTTCCAAGGACGTTTTTGAGTTATTGTATGCGGACGGTACCTTGGGGGTTCGCTATCCTGCCAATCCGGTGGCTTGTGCAATTCTTTCACAAGCTAAATCACCCATTTTCGCACCCAGCGCCAATCCTGCTGATCAGGAACCGGCTAAAACAGCAAAACAAGTATTGGATTATTTCGATGGCCAAATCGATGCTGTCGTGGATGCTCCGGATTTTGGGTGTACCTACAAGCAGAGCAGTGCCGTTGTTAAAATAGGTAAAAAAGGCATTCAGGTTTTGCGTGAGGGTGCGGTTTCCGCCGAACAGATCCGAGAATGGTCCACCGTACGGATTTTGTTCGTTTGTACCGGCAATACGTGCCGCAGCCCGATGGCGGAGGGTTTTTGTCGGAAATATTTTTCCGACATTCTGGGCTGTCAGGTTGACGAACTGGATGATTTAGGGTATAAAATTGATTCAGCGGGAATTGCTGCTGTTGAGGGCATTCCTGCCAGCGAACACGCTGTAGAAGTGTGTCATAAGCAGCAGATTGACTTGACAAGCCATCGAAGCCGCCCGTTGACACTTCAGGATATTGACCAGAGCGACTTAATTTTTACAATGAGCCGGAGCCATCGAGCAGATATCGTTCAAGCGCTTCCCTTGGCTTCTAAAAAGTGTTTTATGCTGGACCCGAAAGGCGATATACAGGACCCGATAGGATTAGGTATTGACGTTTATCGAACATGTTTTCGCCAGATATCTGAAAACATCATAGAGAAAAGAGGCGAGATTTTATGAAAATAGCCATTGCTAATGACCACCGAGGGTACAATGCAATCGAACAAGTCAAAGTGATTATTGCGCAGTTGGGTTTTGAGTGTGTAGACTGCTCCACGCCCGGTGACCATCCGGTGGACTACCCGGACACTGCCTATGTCGCCACAAATGCGATTGCTGAAAACAAGGCGGAACGGGCCATTCTCGTTTGCGGCACAGGGATCGGGATGTCAATCGCGGCAAACAAAATGAAGGGGATTCGGGCGGCACTTTGTTATGATGAACTCGCCGCTAAACTTTCACGTGAACATAATGATGCGAATGTGTTATGCCTTTCGGGCGACCTGATCGGCTCGACAATGATACGCAAGATTGTCGAAACATGGTTAACAACGGAGTTTGTCGCCGGACGTCATTTGCGGCGTGTCAGGAAGATTCAGGCAGTCGAAGAGGGCAAAGACCCACGCGAAATATCTACGGAGCAATAGGTTGCTTTTTTTCAAGCTGGGCCTTAATGGACAAGCGTTCCGGGATTGGGGGTTGTTTTGGTGGTGTTTGTGATACGATTTCCATGGCTCTGGCACAACCGGTGCCGATATTTCTCAATTTTTCATAGCGGGCATCCAGGAGTTTATCCAGATTCGTCCGCTTGAGTTGGGAAAGCGTTCGGGTGATAAATCGCTCAACGCTGTAAATGGTATCATGAATGTTTCGATGTGCCCCTCCAAGCGGTTCAGGAATGATCGAATCCACGAGTTTGAGCTTCAATAAGTCTTTTGCGGTCAGTTTTAATGCCTCGGCGGCGACTGGTGCCTGTGCTCCATCGTGCCAAAGAATCGCGGCACAACCTTCAGGGGAAATGACTGAATAGTAGGAGTGTTCAAGCATTGCAATTCTGTCGCCAATACCAATCCCTAAAGCGCCGCCGGAACCACCTTCGCCGATGACGACGCATATAATAGGTGTCCGCAGGCGTGACATTTCCATAAGATTGACGGCAATCGCCTGGGCCTGACCGCGTTCTTCTGCTCCGATACCGGGGTAGGCACCGGGAGTGTCAATTAGCGTAACAATTGGAATATTGTATTTTTCCGCGAATTTCATCTTTGCGAGGGCTTTTCGGTACCCCTCCGGATTCGGGCATCCGAAATTGCAGGCAACTTTTTCCTTAATGTCCTTGCCCTTGTTTTGTCCGATGATCATCACCTTCTGATGTCCGATCTGACCCAGTGCGGTTACAATTGAAGGGTCATCCCCAAAAGTGCGGTCCCCGTGCAGTTGGCGGACATCTTTGAACAGCAGATTCAGGTAGTCGCTGAGAATGGGGCGCTGCGGATGGCGGGCAACTTGTACCGTCTGCCAGGGAGACAGGTTCGAGTAGATTTCTTTAAGCAGACGGGTCAGCCGCACCTGCTGGTCCCGTATCTGTTGAGCATACTGACCCTGCAGCGAATTCGGTTGCCCCAGCTTTTTGAACTCTTCGATTTTTTCATCGATAGTCGCAACCTCGTCCTCGAAAGGGAGATATTGCCTCGATGAAAATTCGATCTCGTTATTTGTATTTTCTGTTTTCTTGCTCATATATTGATGTTTCGATATTCTATCTATACAGTATAATAAGAAAATCTGTCCGCTTTTGGGCGAATCAGAATCTCACATGAATACAACAATAAAATAATCTTATCCATTCAGGATGAGCATTATAGTAATTTTCCGTGTGAAATGAAAGAAAAAAATTGACAGAGGCCATCGGAGAAGGTACTTTTTGTAAACTTTGGAATACAAGTGAAAATTACGTAAGTGGTTTTAGATGCTTAAGTTAAAGAAAATCAGTGTGATCGGCATGGGGCTTCTGGGCTCCAGTGTGACCCTTTCGGCGAAAAGCGGGCTTTCCGGGACAAAGGTCATCGGTTACAGCCATCGCGGGTCGACACGCGATAAAGCACGTCAACATGAGGTTGCTCATGAGATTACGGATTCTTTAGAACAGGCGGTTCTGGGGGCGGATATGGTGATTTTGGCTACGCCTATCCAGACATTCGAGGACTACTTCAGGCAGATTGGCCCGAATCTAAAAGACGGCTGCATTGTAACTGATGTTGGGTCGACGAAAACGCTGCCTCATCAATGGGCCCAAAAACGCCTTCCGGAAAGCGTGTATTATGTCGGTTCACATCCCATTGCGGGTTCTGAAAAACGAGGTTTGGAGTTTGCCAGAGATGACCTGTTGGCCGGGGCTAAATGCATCCTGACCCAAACGGAACAAACCAATCCTGGCAGTATTGAACTGTTGGAGAAGTTCTGGTCCAAACTGGGATGCAAAGTCAGTATTATGTCGCCACAGACGCATGACCGAATCTTCGGATTGGTGAGCCATCTGCCGCATATTGCCGCCGCCGCGATGGTCAATGCCAGCAGATCCAAGGATCTTCAGTTTGCCGGTCGTGGGTTTATTGACACGACGCGCGTGGCTTCCGGGCCTGCGAATGTCTGGGCGGATATTCTACTGACGAATTCTAAAAACTGCGCCAAAGGTATTCAAAAGTTAATTGCCCAGCTTGAAGAGCTTCAGGATGCCGTTAACCGGCGGGATGCTGAAAAAGTTGAAAAACTGCTGTCGTCGGCCTCTGAAAAACGCGGCAAATTGATTCAATACAAGATCGATCAGCAGGAATTATTTTGACCCGTTTCTTTACAGCGGATTTGGTTAATTTGTTGCGTATGAAGTTAAAAAGCAAATGTAGGCCATGTTTAGTTAGGAGGTATTATGAAAACAAAGTGTTTATTTATCACATTAGCAACGTGTTTACTGGTATGCGGATGTAATACCGACAGCAAGGAAAGCTTGGAAAAGAAAGCCGTTAGCATCATGGGGAAAATGGCAAAAACCTTAAACACCGTCGACAGTGAAGCTGCAGCAAACAAAGCTATTATAAAACTGGAAAAATTACAGAAAGAATTGAATGAAACGAAGGCCAAGCTCTCTGAATATGGCAATCAGGACATAGCATCCGAATACGGAATGCGGATGTTCAACTGTTACATGAACCAAGTCATCCCGGCGTTAGAAAAGGCACAAAAGAATGCTCCAGAATCCTATGATACAATCGCTGATATTATCACCTCAGGCGAGCACACAAAATTAAAAGAAGAGCATGAGAAGAGTTTTGGGACAAACATACCGACTGGAGAAGGGGCTTTCAACTCGGTAGCCGTGTAATTACAAACATTTGGGGCGAATTCATTTCCCCAAGGCCATATCAGTCCATTGGGTCCTCGTGCAGCTGCTTCCCACTCAAACTCTGTAGGCAAGCGCTTTCCACACCACTTTGCATACGCCATTGCCTCATACCAACTCACCCCCACTACCGGT
>CALETL010000064.1 GCA_937920485.1 uncultured Phycisphaerae bacterium | reverse complement strand
TAGTCATAAGGATTGAAAATCATAAAGAAATTATAAATCCAAGGGATATTTCTAAAAGGGATAAATTCGCCAAACGGGACCAGATGAATCTTATGGTAGATCTTTGGATCCTGCTCGCCGTCCGGACGGTATAGGAAAGCTGAATTGTACTGATCCGTGATAGCATATGCACTTCCGCGTACCCCGATGTTAGCAGTATGAGCCCCAAGGAGGACAAAGCCGTTGTCTTTACTAAGTCCGGCGATCTGTTTATGGTAACGGGGTGGGTCGGAGGTCGGCACACTCGCCGCCAGATAGTCAGGATTCAATGGGGCCAACACCATTGTTTCCGGCCAGCAAACCATCGTTGCTCCCGCCGCGAAGCATTGGTTACTGTCGGCGATCAGATTATCCAGCAGCAGTTGGCCATTGTCCATCTCCTCCTTGACATACGCCGGCACATTCGGTTGCACCGAACCGACCAGCGGGCCATCGGTCAAGTGCTTTGGCGTTTGGGCAAGTCGAATACAGCCGTACCAGCAAGAGCCGGCCAGTAGAAGAACCATCGTGACAGTCACCCAAACACAATGGTATTTTGCTCGGCCTTTGCACAGGATCCAATCGACTGTCAGTCCGTTGACCATTGCGATCAGGACCGAAACCCCCAGAGCCCCAAAGATATCACATATCTGTATCAGGGGCAGATGTTGGTATTGACTGTGGGCCAGAAAGTACCAGCTAAAGCCGGTGAACATGATCCCTTGGATCGCTTCGGCTCCCACAAAAACGACAGGCGCTGCCATGAACAATAGCCATTTTTTTTGTCGAATGAACCGAATACTCAATGCCAGCAGTGGCCAGTAGCAGGCCTGAACGATGCTGAATGTGATATAGCCCGGAAAGGTGACGATGGTCAGCCAGTAGGTGTTGCCGAACCAAAAACACAGTCCGGCTAAATACGCACAAGTCATCAGGCGACGGGTTGAGATTTCTGGTCGACAGACCAGCACAAATGGAACCCACGCGACCCATGCCAGAAAGGACAGATTCAGCGGTGGATGAATCACCGTCAGCAGAACTGCTGAAGTGAGCATCAGTCCCACAGTGATACGGTTCTCTTTCAAAAAGGCAAGCATTCGCCCGGACAATCTCACGCATGCACCCGGTAACCGCCCAATGAAGCTTAGCCGCTTATTTGTCGTTTTTTGTTCCATACCAGAAAATCTTTCAGCACTTCCTGTATCAGTTCCGTGTCGTATGTTTTGGGGTTGTTCATGCGAATTTCAAACTGGCGGGTAAAGATTCTCAGCAGCTTGTCGTCGTCGATGATCTTAGCTGCATCGAAACCCATCTCTACAAACAGCCGTTTCAGTTCAAGGTATTCATTTGCATCGAGTGTTCCGAAAAGTGTCTGCCGCTGTTTTCCTTTGAGCTCTTCGAGCCGTATCTTTGTGTTTTCAACATAGTTTTCTGAGATATCGAGGCCGCAGTAATTCCGCCCCAACTGCATCGCTGCCGCCGCAGTTGTGCCGGATCCATTGAACGGGTCCAGAACCAGGTCGCCCGGATTGGAGCTGGCGGCAATGATTCGCGCCAGCAACAGTTCCGGCATCTGACAGGGGTGCCAGCTTTGTCGTTCCTTGAATGTTCCGCACACACGCGAATAAGTATTCCATACATCGTCCGGGATTTTGCCTGTGGCGTTGGCCCGGCTGTCATTGTAGATCAACTGCCGGTCCGATGGCAGGCGAACAGCCAGATCATTGAAGGTGCATTCTTTTTCGTCTTTGGCAAAGTAGAAGATGTGGGCGTGCGCCCGTGAAAACTTGGTCTTTCCATGCTGGCCGAAGGTATAGTGCCAGATGATCCAATTGCGACAGATCAGTCCCAGTTCTTCGCCAATAATACGGATATGTGCCGCGTATTCGGCGCCGATAGCGATATAGAACGACCCGGTGGGCTTCAGCACATTGACACAGGCCGCCATCCAATCCCGCGTCCAATGCAGATACTTATCTTTTTTGAGCGTGTCCTTGTAGTGATCGTACTGATAGCCAATGTTAAACGGCGGATCGGCAAAGACAAGATCGGCGAACGGTTCTTCGACCTTGCTCAGCAGTTCGATGCAGTCGCCGCAGATGATGTGGTTTCGAAATTCATGCATGTGCGTATCATACAATCCGTTACGGCGATTTCAAGAAGCAATTGGTGCGATGATGTTAGTTATGGGCCTAATGGACGGTAATAACTTTCTGGTCGCTCAGGACTTTACCGCTGAGGTAATCGGTAAAGGCCACTGTGAGGGTATAGTCCTTTTTTTGATCCGAAAAGTTTTCAAGGGGTATCTTGATACGATAGTATCCGGCGAAGATGGTGCCGCCCCAGGCTGGGTGCAGTTCCTCCGGCTCAAGAATCCACTTGACCGGTTTGGCCTTATTTGATGGCGCGTCCAGATCCCAGAGTTGAATTTTGACTTTACCGATGGCCTTGATATAGTCCTGGGCAGTATCCAGCGGCTCAAGGTAGACCACCAGTGTTTCCTGCACTCCATCATCGTCTTTATCATAGAAGCCGGTACGTTTTCCGATGCGGATTTGTTTCAGTGTTTCCAGCGCCTCCAATCGTGCCGGGGCGTCAAGGGCTGAAAGTGTATTGACTTGCTCGGTCAGTTCTGTATTTTTGGATTCGAGGAGTTTGATCTGCGCCAACAGCTGGGTGTTTTCCTGTTCACATTCCTTAAGGGTAGCCCAGGGTCGCTGAGTTTTGCTTCCGCATCCGGCCAATATCATGGCTAGAATAATAACAATGGTGCTCCCGATCCGTCGTTTCATTTTTTTTTCCATCAACAGATTGTATAAAAAAAGACCTGCGTGAACAGGCCTTTTTGGAAATTTAATTCATCTTTTTATCTTTAGCAACATGCGGGGCTTTTTGCAGGATCTTATCTGCCAGGCCATAGGCGATAGATTCGTCAGCTTCCAGCCACAGGTTGCGGTCGCAGTCTTTCTCGATGTCCTTGGCGTCTTTGCCGGTGTGTTTGGACAGAACATCATAAAGTCGCTCCCGCAGCCGCAGAATTTCTTTGGCCTCGATCTCCAGATCGGTTGCGGCCCCCTGCATCACACCGGAGATCAAGGGTTGGTGCAGCAGAATACGGCTGTTGGGAAGCATAAAGCGTTTGCCTTCTTTGCCGCCAGCGAACAGGACCGAGCCCATGCTCGCGGCTTGTCCAACGCAATAGGTGGATACATCGCATCGCAAAAACTGCATGGTATCGTAAATCGCCATCCCGGAGGTGATGACGCCACCTGGGGAGTTGATGTAAAAATGGATATCGGCTTCATCGTTTTCATTGCTCAAAAACAGCATCTGGGCGATGATCAGATTGGCCACTTCATCATCGACACCGCCGCCGAGAAAGATAATTCGGTCTTTCAGCAGCCGGGAAAAAATATCATAGGCCCGTTCACCGCGGCCGCTCTGTTCAACAACAATCGGTACTAATTGACTATTCAATGCCATGACAATTCCTCGTAAGGGTTCATTATTTCTTTTCGGTCTTCTCTTTTTTCTTTTTTGTCTCTTCCGGCTCTTCAAGCACCTCGTCGATCAGTCCGTAGGCCTTGGCCTCTTCGGCGGTCATATATTTATCACGTTCGGTTTCTTCGGCGATCTTTTCGGGTGTTAGTCCTGTGTGCTTGGACAGCAGCTCATTGATGACTTTTTTGGCCTTAAGGATTTCCTCGGCCTGAATACGGATATCCTCGGCCTGTCCGGTAACACCGCCCCATGGCTGATGCAGCATAACTTTGGCGTGCGGCAAGGCGTGTCGTTTGCCTTCGGTGCCGGCGGCCAAAACGATTGCCGCTCCGGATTGGGCCCGCCCGATGCAGTAAGTTGCCACCGGTGAGCCGATGAACCGCATGGTGTCATAGATCGCCATCGTGTCAT
>CALETL010000063.1 GCA_937920485.1 uncultured Phycisphaerae bacterium | reverse complement strand
CGCGGCAAGCTGATAATCCTGTTCGGTCAACAGCGTTTCACTCATGACCGGCACAGGAAACTGCTTTTGTGTAGCCCCGATCAAAAAGATCGCTTTGATATCCGGATGGCGGCTGCGTTCACTGGAGCCGACCAACACCTGATCCAGCGTTGGCGGGATGAGTTTGACCGTCATGGATGACAGCGCATCGATAAATATCGATCCCCATGTCTGAGCGGGCAGATTAAGTCCTTCAAAGATCGCACACATTTCATCCATCAACCCAACCATTCCGGCGAATATCTGTCGATGGCCAAACCGCTGATCGGTCGCATCATCCTCAGCCCATGCGGCCAGTACACCCTGCACGTCCAACGATTGAAGCATCTGCCAGATCGCCTGCGTAAACTGACCGGCGGAAATTGTCTCCTGACTTGTCAACACCTTGTGCAGTGCTTGTAGCGGCACAATCATCTCCCGTCGCAATGCACCGATGGCAGCTTCGTCATATTTGTCTTTTTCTTCATCCGAGGCAAAATTCCATGCCGCTTCTTGAAGCCATTCGTCACCCTGAACATCAAACGCCTGACAGTAATTTCCCAAGGCGTCGATCTGATCAAAAGAAGCTGGCATTAAAGGTGATCTTAAAAAGCTCAGAACATCCGAGGATTCAAACCCGCTTTGAACCGCCTGAAGGGCCGAGCCGATCAGTTCGGTCAGCGGGTGGGTTTTCATCAAACGCGGCCGGTCCAAAAAGTACGGCAAATCATATTGACTGAACGCCGATTCGAGATAATGCTGATACGCATCCATATCCGGCACGACTACCGCGATGTCTCGATAACGATAACCGCCGTCTTTGACAAGCGTTCGTATCTGCCCAGCCACCCTCAACATCTCAGCTCGTTCGTTACCGCAAGCCGCTATATACAACGCATTCCGTCCCGATACCCGCTGCGGCGGTTCGTCCGAAATCAGATTTGCCTCCAGTGCCGCCAAGGCAGGTGCATCGGAAAATCGCAACGGCTTGTTTAAAACAACCGGTTTGCTTAATTTCAGTTTGCATCCCCTTACAATCCGCAGCAGTTGGCAATAGGTCTGCTCTGTCGAAGCAAATAAACTGCATGGATCAAGTTTGTCTTCATCATCGTTGGCAAGGTTCATTGTCACCGGATCCAGGCACAGCGCAATCGAAGCATCTTTGGAAACCTTCAGCAACTCAACCAGCAGATCCCGCTCTTGAACACTGAAACCGGAAAAGCCGTCAACCCACGAATGTGCTCCTTGCAAAAACGCAGCGGAAGTTACCTTGTCTTTTGCCAGCGTCAATTCAATATCCGGGTTCTCAAACCACCCCGCCGCAGAAGTAAAGAATGCCTCATACGCTTGGAAAACAGTCGCAATGTCCGTCCATTTCGCCGCGGCGAGTTCCTGTCCCGGTTTGGCCATTATCGCATCAGCCAACAGACGAATTTGCTTCGCATCGCAATCAGCGTGCTGAAGCTCAGTCAGCAAATCGGACAGCTTGGTTGCCAGCCCCATCCGCTGAACATCCCCTTTATACAAAGTCAGTTGATCGGCCAATTCCAGCAGCAGTTTGTGCAGGACCATCTGTTTACCGGTGCGAGATATTTCCGCCGTACTGCCGCTGCCCGACAAAAGCCGAAACTGCAACCGATTGAACGACAGAATATGTAGACGGCTGAAACCTACAATGTCCGGATGTGAAAGGATCGCCCGCTCGGCCTGATACGTCGCCTGTTCCGGGACCAATAACACCAGCGGATCGTTACCGCCGGTGGTCAGCGCCTGGCAAACAGAGTCGATGCACCGTTGGGTCTTGCCGGAGCCACTCCTGCCGAGAATGAATTGAACTGTCGCCATGAAACTCCCTTTTGAGAACGAATCTATCTGCAATCGTTTCTACCACAGAAGACGGCTCTTTTCAAATGCAAATTGTCCCGATCAAATCAGATATGGCTGCGTTCGGCGCATAAAAAAAGCCCTGTCAGTTTTAGACAGGGCCATTGGTTTGTTTAAGTATGTTTGTGGTTCTGCGGTTTGGGCTCCGGGCACATCATGATGTATTCGCGAATCTTGTCCAGGTCGCCCATCGCGATAGCGACCTTGTCATCAGCGGCCCCATAATATAAATAGAGCTGGTTCGTTTCCGGCATGACCACCCCACCAGTAACAAATGTGACATCGCTGACATCGCCGATACGCTCGTAGTCCTCACGCGGGCCGAGTACCCACTCGTCACTTCGACGGAGCACTCGCCACGGCTCGTTCTTGTCCAGCAGCGCTAGTCCGGTACGATAGATCTGGCTGGCAGTCGTATGCCGAACACCGTGATAAACAAGCAGCCATCCTTCAGGAATTTCGATCGGCTGGCAACCCAGGCCAATGCGGGCACCATCCCAGTGGGCATAGCGGGTACTGAGCAGGACGCGGTGATCGCCCCAGTGTTTCAGGTCCGGCGACAAACTCATCCAGATATGCGCCTCGCCGCGTACGACGGGCCGATGGATCAGTGCAAACCGTCCATGAAACCGGCGAGGAAACAGGCAGGCATCTTTATCTTCCGGCGGGATCATTCCGCCCAGACGGGCAAAGGTCTTGAAGTTGCG
>CALETL010000062.1 GCA_937920485.1 uncultured Phycisphaerae bacterium | reverse complement strand
GAGGGCAATGAGCTGGTTCCGCATGCTCTTCTTGATGTCGGTGCGATCAAGACCCGGATGAAAGATTACCCCGGCGCCAGAGCGGATTTGAATGAATTGCTGATCCGGTATCCCGATTGTATGGTGGCCGATGAGGCATTGCTGAATTTGGCTGAAACGACAAGAATCAGCGGTCTTTATCAGGAAGCGGCGAAGTTTTATGAACAGATATTTCGTCTGAATATAAACGACGAATCTCGCCGCACCGCTTTATTGGGACTTGGACAATGTGCTTTTGAGTCCGAGGATCATCAGGCATCGGTAAAGTGGTTCAGCCAGGCAATTCAAACGATCTCGAATATATCAGATGACCGTCTGGGGCCGGCTTATCTGATGGCAGGGCGGTCGTTTATCGAACTGAAGCAATACGACAAGGCCGCTGCCGCGTTTCGGATGGCTTTGGGCGGTTTGCTGGACAGGCATGAATATGTGCAGGTTGTTCTTGAGTTGGTTCAGGCCGAATGCCTGCGGGAAAATTATTTGCAGGGGCTTACGATTCTTGAAAGCATCCCGGAAGAAAACTTAAATCAGGAAGATGCGTGCCAGGTGCTGATTGCTAAGACAAATATATACCGTGCCATTGGTCTTCCGGAAACGGGCGTAACACTTTTACGGCGGCGTGTTGAGTTTATTGCCGACGCTTCTTTGCGTGCACAATTAACCCTTGAACTTGCCGAGTGTTATATACTCAACGATGATCTTCGAATTGCTCAAAAAGAGTTGGAAGATGCTATCTATGATTTGCCGCTTGGATATGATACGCAACGTGGCGGCTATTTGCTGGCGAAGATTGCTTATCAGCAGGGTAAGTATGATAAGGCCCAAACGCTGTGTCTGGGAACATTGCGGACACAGATTGAAGACGAATCCCTTCGCACAGAGGTTTCTGAACTGCTGGGGAAGATTTATATGAAACAAAACGATTATGACAATGCCGCACTCGCTTTCGCGGGGGCGCTGGATCAGGACATGCTGCAATGAGAGTTCAGTTAGCCATCACACTCTGCTTAGGGATCATGGCCGGTCTTTACGGTGCCTCGCCGGCAGCACAAGACAGCGCGGACCCAAGCGGCGTATTACAGAATAAAAATCTGGTTGAGGATTCACTTCAGCCCCAAGCCGTTCAGGTGGGTCAGGGTTATCGTGGCCTGCGTCGCCAGCTTATGTGGGACCAGGTAGAATCGATCGAGGAACCCTCAAATCAGTTCCAAACGGATATATTGGACGATTTGATCCGCCAACTTCGCTCTCTGGAAATCCCCCAAAAGTCAACATCGCAGGAGCCGGACGAGCCAATGCCAGTCCAGATGGATGCGGCTGAGGACTCACCGCTTCCGGAAGAAGTGCAGGTAGTGGAAGAAAGCATAAAGCCAGCACCGGAAAATGAACTGGTTGTAAGGCTTGAGAAACTGGACAAGGTCGTTAGTCCACTCCAGTTGGCGGATGTTCTTTATCGTCAGGGCCATTATGAACAGGCTCTCAAAAACTACTGTACGGTTTATGAGAAGCTTTCCGAGGACCGTATAGCGGATCGTCAATGGATTTTGTTTCAAAAGGCCAATTGCTGCCGCCATAGCGATCTCAATGAAGTGATACGACTGTATAATGAGCTGATTAAATCCTTTCCAAATTCAAAGTGGGCCGCTGCGGCAAACAGTCAGTTAAAAATGATCGAATGGACTCGGGCAAACCAAATCAAAGATTTGCTTGAAATCGAAGCCAATGACACAGACAGCCAATAATACATTATATCAGGCGATGATTTTGACAGCGGATTCAAAGCGCGCGAGTATGCTTTTGGAAATACTGGCCAAGCGGAATTTGCGTGGAACCGTTGCGGTTACGCTGAAGTCCGCCAAAATGTTGTTGGATCGTCATCATTGGAATCTAATCTTTCTCAGCACGGAGTTTGGAGCCGTTTCTGACCGAAAGAACGGTTTTGAGATTGTGCAGCACATTCGGAATGAGCATCCGGAGATGCCGATCGTCATGAGCAGCCCGACCGATTCTTCCGAACAAGCCATTAAAGCCATGCGGTTTGGCTGCGTTGATTTTCTTACCGAACCGCTGAAGCCCAAGGCGATCGATACGGTGCTGGATGCGTATTTGCCCAATCATCCGACCCATGTGATGGAAACGGTTCAATCGGACGACCAGGGAACGCATCCGATTATCGGCAGAAGCGCGGTACTCAAAGAAACGCTTCAGATGGCTCGATCGGTTGCTCGGACAGCGGCACCGGTTCTTATTAGCGGGCCCAGCGGAACCGGCAAAGAACTTATCGCACAATTAATCCATAATCACAGTCATCGTTGCAACGGGCCGTTTGTCCAGATCAATTGTGCTGCATTGAATGAGTCCCTGTTAGAAAGTGAGTTGTTCGGGCATGAAAAAGGTGCGTTTACCGGAGCGGTTCTGTGCCATCAGGGTCGATTGGAGAGAGCGCACGGCGGAACCATTCTGCTGGATGAGATTACCGAAACACCGCCAGCCTTCCAGGCCAAACTGTTACGCGTTCTGGAACAGCTTCATTTTGAGCGTGTTGGCGGCAGTGAAAGTATTCGCACCAATGTTCGGGTGATCAGCACGACCAATCAGGACATCCATCAGCTGGTCCAGACCGGACGGTTTCGCGCGGATCTGTATTATCGGCTTGCGGCGGTCCGAATTCAAATCCCTTCGCTTCTCGACCGCAGGGATGATTTACCCGATCTGATCTGGTGGTTTGTCAATCAGTTTGCCCATGAAGCGGGACGCGTCATTAACGCTGTCAGCACACAGACGCTTCAGCTGTTTCAGTCATATCACTGGCCGGGCAATATTCGACAGTTACGAAATATGGTTCGAACAGCCATCATCATGGGGCGGGGTTCAACCCTGTGTGTAACGCAGGTGCCGTGGCTGATCGAAGAAATGAAACAAACCTCGCATACGGACCGTTTATCCCAAACAGAACTTGGGCAATCGCCTCTGCAGGAGATCGAGCGTCGGGCCATTTTGGCGACGCTTACCCGGGCCGATGGCAACCAGGCGCAAGCCGCAAGGGTCTTGGGGATTAGCGACCGTACATTGCGTGAAAAAGTGAAAAAATACCGTCAACAGGAATGTGTTACGATGGCGTAACCACTCGGAGAGAATCGGATATGGCAAAAGAAGAAACAACAGCGGCAGAGCAAAAGCAGGAGCAGGCAAACGAGCAGCCGCAACCGAAGACAGAACCAGGTGCTGAGAAAGAGGCCGGCTCGTCGGCCAGCGGCCTTACTCTTTATACATGGTTGATCTTAGGAGCTGTTACCCTTGCCGGTTCCACAGGTGGTTTTGCGCTGTCACAATTGATCGGTGGAACAATTCCGACGGATTTGGAAGTTGTTGACGAAGCGGCAGGTCAGGATGATGCGATTAACGCGATGCTGGCCGAACAGGCTGATCAAATACCGTGGGTCGAAGAGTTTGAGCCGGTTTTAGCCAATCTGGACGAACCGGGCGTTACCCGCTATGTCCGCGTGACAATAACACTGGAAATGAGTCCGGAATTGGACGAAATCAAAGGCCGGGAGTTCCTGGGAACAAAGAAGATGCTGGTGCGTGATTGGCTGACCACCTATCTCGCGGGGCTTAGTCTGGAGGATGTTCGTGGTACACGGAATTTAAACCGAATTAAAAAAGATGTCCTTCAACAATGCAACGAACTGTTGTTTCCGGAGGGTCAACCTTTTGTGAAGAGGATTTTCTTTAAGGAGTTTGCCGTCCAGTAAGGCGACAAAGCGAAGATGGATTTAGGCCGGGAAAAATTGCTTAATTTAATGAATCAGATGCGTTCACAGGTTTCTCCGGAACCGCCCGCACCGGAATGTACGGATGTTTCGTGGACTGTGCCGCACTATTTCGATGCCAATGCGACCGAGCGCATTACAGATCTTGCCAATGCTCTGGCGGAGTTTATGCAAAGAACGCTTCGGGTTTTATGCGACGATACTTTTGAGGTTAAATTCGACACCGTGACAGAGCATTATGCATATTTATTAGCCGAACAGGTCGAGCGGGACAACGGTGATCACTACTTCCTGACTCTTTCAATGAAGGGGAAAGGGCCGGTGGGCTTTATTGGAATTCCATTTGAAACCTGTACACGGTTGATCGCCCAAATGCTGCGTGATCCGGAAAGCGAAATCGGCGAAGAAGCTCAATTATCCGCTCTGGAGGAATCCATTCTTCAGGACATTATTATGATGATAACTGATTCGCTGTGTGAGGGATTTTCAGCGTACGGCGAGGTTGTTCTTGAAAAAGAAGGGCAGATTGTTCACGGGCAATGGTCCCTGCCGTTCCGGAAGTTTGAAGACATGTGCCGGATTTCATTTCAGGCCGGCAATGAAGAAATGCCTTTGGAGATATCGCTGTATCTGTTAGATGCGGTGATCGATTCAATCGCGGGTGTCCCCATGGTTCAGGTGACCCCGGAACAACGTCAAAAAACGCCTGAACAAATTACAAAATACCTGGGCGATGCCACGGCGGAGGCGACTGTCTGGCTCAGTCCGTCGATGATGGCTTTTCAGGATATTCTGACATTGGAAAAGGGCGATTTTGTTTTGCTCGATCACAAAGTTACCACGCCGCTTGATGTACAGATCAATGGACAGGAGTGTTTTAAGGCCTGGCCGGCACAATCAGCGGGACGCGGGGCGATCGTCCTGACCGAGCAAAGCACGAATCCTTAGTTACTGATAATTGAATGAAAGAGGTTGCGATGACAGATTCTGAGCAGGTACAAACAGAACAAACAGACGAACAGACACCAGATAAGATGCAGGCTCAATCGGCGGAATTCAGTGAGGCGGCTGATACCGGCGCTGATTCCGGCGAAAACCTGAACATACTGATGGATATCCAAATGCCGATTACAGTCGTTATTGGTAAAGCGGAAGTGCCTTTCAAGCGGTTGCTTCAATTGGGTCCTAACTCGGTATTGCAATTAGACAGATTGGTTGGCCAACCCGCGGACTTGTATGTGCAGGATATCCGGCTGGCGACCGGCGACATCGTCGTTGTTAATGATAGTTATAGTATCCGGATCCGCGAAGTGGTCGGCTCCGAGTCTGTCCGAGATATGAATGTAGCTGAAGAAGCGGTTAGCGTCTAAAAAAACAGAACTGGAAGCACTAACGAATGAGTACAGCCGCACAAAAAAAGGCAGCACCTGATACGATAGCAGCACGCATCGCCACGAACAGCAATATTATCTTCGCGGCCGGGCTGGTGGTTATTCTGGCGACCTTACTGATTCCGTTGCCAACCTTTCTGCTGGATATTGGAATCGCGTGCAGTATCTCTTTAGCGATTGCTGTTTTAATCATTGTTCTGGGGAGCAATGAGCCGCTGGAGTTGTCAACATTTCCATCGTTGCTGCTAATTACGACATTATTCCGTCTTTCATTAAATGTGGCCTCCACACGTCTGATTTTGCTGAATGGCAACGCAGGACAGATCATTAATACATTTGGTGGAATGGTCACCGGCAATAGTCTGATTGTGGGATTGGTGATGTTCCTGATCCTTGTCGTGATCCAGTTCATTGTTATCACGAAGGGGGCCGGTCGTATCAGTGAGGTCTCCGCTCGTTTTGTCCTGGATGCCATGCCCGGCAAGCAAATGGCCATTGACGCCGATTTAAATGCCGGAATGGTCAGTGAAAAGGAGGCCAAGGCCCGCCGCGATGCTATTGTCAAGGAAAGTGAGTTTTACGGTGCGATGGATGGTGCCAGTAAGTTTATTTCCGGTGATGCCAAAGCCGGTCTGATTATTACGGCGGTCAATTTGGTTGGCGGGGTCCTGATCGGCTACACACACGGTATGAGCATTGCGGAAGCAGCTCGGCAATACGCCATTTTGTCAATCGGTGATGGTCTGGTCAGCCAGATTCCTTCAATTATTATCGCGATCAGCAGCGGTTTTCTGGTCAGTAAAATCCGATCTGAAAACACGCTCAGTTCGGACATGACGCACCAAATGTTCAAGCGAAATCAACCGATTATGATTGCGGCATTTGTCATTTCTGCGTTTGCACTGGTGCCGGGTTTCCCTAAAATTCCGTTCCTTCTGCTGGGCGGAGGTTGCGGATTGCTGGCGTATTCTATGACGCGAAAAAAAGACACTGAACACGCTTCATCAAAAGCCGACTCCCTGGCCGCTAAAAATGAAAAAGAGGAAGAGGCCTCGGTCGAAGAATTATTGCAGGTGGATATTCTTTCAATTCTCGTGGGCGTTCGCTTGATCAACTTGGTTGATCCGCGGAAAAAAAGCAGCGTGTTCGAGCGGATCGGGGCATTGCGTAAAAAGTTTGCGCAGACATTCGGTTTTATTATTCCGCTGGTTCGATTGCGGGACAGCATTAACCTGGACCCGACGACCTATGAAATTCGTCTGTATGACCATGCCATCGCAACAGGAACCATTGAGCCGGGCAAATATCTTGCGATGGATTCCGGTGCCGTTCAGCGGCCCGTAAAAGGAATCGCGACGCAGGAACCTGTTTACGGTCTGCCGGCATTGTGGATTCACGAATCCGATAAGGAAGCCGCAGAACTGAGCGGCTATACGGTGATCGATCCGGAATCTGTTCTGATGACGCATCTTTCTGAAACACTGAGTCGTCATGCAAGCGAACTGCTGACACGGGAGGATGTTCAGGCCCTGCTGGATCGATTACGAAAGTCCCAGCCGTCCCTGGTGGGCGAGGTAGTTCCGGAAATCATCTCGGTGGGCCTGCTCCAGCGCGTTCTTCAGAATCTGCTCAAAGAGGGCGTGTCCATTCGTGATTTACCGTTGATCCTTGAGGCGATGGGAGAGCATGGTGGACGGACGAAAAGCGCATCACTCCTGACTGAATTTGCCCGAAAATCGCTGGCTCGTTGTATTACCGCCCAGCAGATATCGCCGGACGGAAAACTGTATGTTATTACCTTAGAGCCGAGTCTGGAGCATACGCTGATTAATGCTGTCAATCAGACCGGAGATACGATTCAACTGGCGATTGGACCGGATGTCGCCGGCCCGCTTCGCCAGCAGATCTCCGAAGCGTGGAAAGCGGTGATGGAAAAGGGGACAGAGCGTGTCACGCTGCTTTGTGACGCCCGGGTCCGGCCCGGCCTCAAAGAGCTTTTGTCGCGTTCAATTCACCAGTTGCCGGTGGTGGCTTACGATGAGTTCGCTCCGGGAGCCGACATTGAACCCGTAGAAACAGTAACATTGCCGAATGCGGCCGAAGCGGTTGATCATCTAATGCAAATGCAAACGGTTTAAAGGGATTAGGACACAGTGTATCAGAAAAAAATAAAACGGATTGCAATTCAGGCAGCAGTGCTGCTGTTCTTTGTGATGGCGGTTGTCGGATGGGCGTGCGGTCTTTCACCCGGAACCTGTTCAGCTCGAGCTTTGTTGGGCGCTTGTGCGGGCTATGTTCTCATACGGTCTGCGGGACAGCTTGTCATACGAGTGCTGATCTCCGCGTTGGTGGATGATCAACTCAGGCGATACCAGGATAGAAATCAGGGATAGTAATAGCGTATGTTAGATTACGAACAGAAAATTAAACAACCTCTTCCGCTCGAACAGGAAGCTCCGCAACAAACGGACCGATATGCGGAACAGTTTTCCGAGAAGGAGTATCTGACCGGTCAGGCGATGAAAGCCTATAATTCTCAGATGAGCCGACAGAAGCGAGATGAGATTATCCTGCAATATATCCCGCTGGTTCATCGTATTGTCAGTCAGGTAGTCAGCTACCTTCAGCCGTCCTTGTCTAAAGAGGATTTGGTTTCGGCTGGAACGATCGGTCTAATTAAAGCGGCAATGAATTTTGACGCCAGCAAGGACGCCGAATTCAAGACTTATGCCTATATTCGTGTTCGAGGCGCTGTTCTTGATGAACTTCGCGGGTGGTCGTTCACCCCTCCTCATGTGAAGAAGTTGCTGGGCCAGGCTCGAGCTATATCGGAACAGATATTTAAGAAGCATGGCACTTTTCCGACAGAACAGGAACTGGCAAATGAAATGGGAGTTGAGCAGGAAAAGCTTCTCCGGATTTTTGAGATGGCCCGTGCCGGCCACTTTCTTTCGTTGAATGGAATGGATTCCGACGGGTCGAGCTTCGATCAGTTTCTTGCCTTTGATTTCAAACAGCCGGCCTCTGACATGGAACG
>CALETL010000061.1 GCA_937920485.1 uncultured Phycisphaerae bacterium | reverse complement strand
ATCACCGCCGGCATAGACCGTACCGTTATGAACCACCAGCGAAAGAATACTTTTATCTTGTGCGTCATAAATCAGTTCGGGGCTCTCACAGAAAGGATCCAGCCGGAACAAAAGCCCCTCAGGACCGGTTCCCAAATAAATATTATTATCCTGATCGAGCGCCATTGAAAAAATGTACTGCACACGTTCATCTTCAAAAACCACTTCTTCTTTGTCCTGATTCAAACGAATCAGTTTGCCGCTTTCGCCGCTGACTGCTATCAACAGACGCCCGGCAAGGTCGCTTGCTATCGCAAAGACATGTTCATTGCGAATCTCCGAATCCATATCATTCGAGTCCTCAACCTCCGCTTCAACCGGATAAACCTGTTCGCAACAATCCTGCCCATAGCGAAGCACCCTCGCATCCGGGCCGGTACCGAGGTATAACACGCCATCCTTATCAGTATGCATCGTATGAATGGACCAGACGTCTTCGAGCAGTTCTCCGCAGTCAACTTCAGTGGTTTCATAGGCCAGTCGAAGCGTTCCAGCCGAATCAATAATAACTTCTTCAACTTCACCCTTGAGAAAATCGTCGCTGGACTGATGCCGGGTAATAACGGATGTAACCGCCAAGCAGGCCGGAGCGAAACCAATCATTAAAAACAGTACGGAATAGATATGTCGTTTCATTCAAAACACCCTTCAATGGATTTTTATTCTACTGTTAATTCGATTTTAATTGTGCCGTCCACAATCCTATCAATTTCAATGCTGTTTTCAACCCAGTTTTTATATGGTTCGATTTGGGTGAGTCGTTTGGAATCCTGCATAAGCAGCATTTTAGTCGGCGGCAGATCGGCAAGTTCATGTTGTCGCATCACCAATCCTGTCGCAGGGATCTGCATTACCAGATACAGCCGATCTCGCCGATATTCGAGAACTTCCTGCAGTGCGGTATGCAGTGTCGGTATATCAACCGCAAGAAATCGCTGCGGCGCCATTTTGGAGACGAATTGCTGATATTGAGCGGGACCCAGAACCTGGAGAGGGTATGTACCCTTGGGCAGATCTTCCGGAATTTTCAGGGAGATATGAATCTGCTTTTCCTCGGCGCGTCTGGATTTAAGTGTAACAGACACCGAAACTCTCTGTCCCGGTTTGACAGTCGTTTGCGATACGTCTGCCGCCCAGACGACGCTAACCCGATCTGTCGGCTCAATCTGAATATTGGCTTCAAGCGATTCTATGACAACTTCTTCAAACGGGTTATTCAGCAGCAGACCAACAGCCGATGCCATTTCAGCGGCCGCCGGCATAAAACCCTGACCGGAGGAAATATTGTTGATCTGGATTGGTTCAAGACCCTGAACGCTTATTTCACTTTGGTAGGCAACAGTTTCATCAAAAGGAAGCTGGCCTTGCATTCGCCCGGCGCCATCTAACGCAACTAGGAGAATTCTTGGGGTATAATTTCGTTCAATGGCAATAAAACAGTCGTATATGCGGTCTTTTGGATCGTTGTATCGCTTGACGTTAATTTTCAAGGGAATCGTTTTGGGCTCCTGGCCGATTGTTCCCCGCACCGCCGCCGCCTGATCAAACAACAGTGTCCCTTGAACCGGTCCGGATTTACCAAACTTGAATGAACTTTGGCGATGTGCAACCACGGTATGGATAACGCCTGCGGCCATGGGAAAATTGACCGCTCCCCGACCCGTAAAGCTATGGCCGAATCCATAAACCTGATCGTCTACAATTTCCGTAACCGTCCCAATGGCGGCGATGGAAATATCCCCGCCGCACAGTACCGCCGCCAATGTGCCGCCCTGTTCAAGCTTAATATCCAACTCAACCTCGGAAGAAATATCACCTGAAGCGGCAAACGGCACAAAACCCATCCGCTGAAATGTTTCGCGATTTGTTTCACACACTTCAGCAGGCAAAGACATCGCAAGCGGCAAAGCCATTCGCGGCTCTATCTGATGTTGTTGGATGAGGTCAAGATTCTTCTGCAAAAACACATCCAGATCTATCGGCTTGGAATAATCATATCCGGATGCGATTGTTGAGCCATTGGCTCCTTCGTCAATATCTTCTGTACTGCCGGTTTCAAGCATGTCTTCGATCGGTCGAACCAGGTACAGCGAATCCAGCGAACCATCCCACCCGGCCGCCAATGCGCCGGCTAGCCGACCATCGATAAAGACAGGGGAACCACTGCATCCATGCACCGCACTGGAGTTTTTGAAGCGTTCATCCAGACCCATAACCAGAATCATATCCCGACCGGGGCCGGCTTTTTTGACCACGCTGAGGATTTTCAAGTCAAACCGCTCAATTTTCGTCCCCGAAAAGACGGTCAGACAATACGCCTCCATATCCGTCTGGATTTCATCCACAGATATGTACTTACTTGAGTCCAGCCCGAAACCAAGCGAATTAAAAAACAACAGAATTAACCATGCTGAGATGGTGGTTTTTCTCAAAAACACCCCATTATGTCCCATCTAATATCCTTGTTTATTGCTATTTTTTACATTATCAGGTAAATTTTCAGTATCGCCAAACAATGATTGCATGTCAAAGGTAATTTCCCTATAATATTCGCTTTATATGATTAGAAAAGGTCCGGAACACTCTATAAAACCGGATCTTACATTGAAACAGAAAAACAGGACTAAAATGAGAGGTTAATATGGATTCTGAACATCGCCACGAATTGAAAACAAACGAGCTGGCCGAAAGTCTGGCCCATCTGCCGGAACTGATCAAGAAAAATGTCAATATGATCATTGGGGTCATCCTGATCATTGTCGGGCTCATT
>CALETL010000060.1 GCA_937920485.1 uncultured Phycisphaerae bacterium | reverse complement strand
TTATCGTAAAGCGCTCGAAGTCAGCCTCCGGCATCGCATGTCAGTGGTGGCGATTGCCGGTTTGGCATTCATCGGCGCTTGTATAGGATTGTCAAAAATACCACAGGCCTTTTTCCCTAACGGCGATAGAAACCAATTCCTGATCTATCTGGATCTTCCCGCCGGAACGCACATCGAGCAAACGGACGAGAAAGTGCGTGGAGTGTGTGATTGGCTGCAGGACAAGGAGACCAACCCGGAAATCACTGGAACAATTGCTTATGTGGGAAATGGAGGGCCAAG
The DNA here is from genome assembly GCA_937920485.1 of uncultured Phycisphaerae bacterium. Taxonomy (GTDB): domain Bacteria; phylum Planctomycetota; class Phycisphaerae; order Sedimentisphaerales; family Anaerohalosphaeraceae; genus 4572-13. The sequence goes on along the minus strand of CALETL010000060.1, from coordinate 3,107 downwards.
GTTCTTTCTTTCCCTGTCGCCGGTTGATCCTGATGCGTTCGTTGGCTTCATCATTGTCAATACCGAAACCGGTAAGCAGGTGCCGGAGTTGGTCCAACGGACCAGCCGGTATATTCAGGAAACTCACCCTGGAGTATTAGGGCGGGTCAAAGCCATGTGGCTGGGGGCCAGTGAAAGCGGTTTGCTCAAAATCCGTTTAAGCGGCCCTGACATCGACATTTTAGAAGGACAATCCGAACAGTTGATGACGGCATTAAGAGCCATCCCCGGGACCATTGATATTAAAAACGATTGGTATAACCGGGTGTTCAAGGGCAAGGTGGCGGTGGATCAGGCCCGCGCCCGCCGAGCCGGATTGACCTCCCAGGAAGTCGCCAACTCATTAAAGTTCTTTATTGACGGCTCTACGACGACCATGTATTACCCCGGCAATATTGAGATCCCGATTGTCGGCCGGGGCGTCAAGAACGAGCGTAAAACACTGGCCAATCTGGGAACATTGGGTATTTACTCCGAGGCGACCGGTGAAAGTGTACCACTGAATCAAATTGCCGATGTCTATGGTGTCGGTGAATTAAACCGTATCGTGCGTTATAACCAGGAGCGTACGATTACGGTCAGCGCCAAAAACCAGCATCTCAAGGCATCGGAAATTTTTGAACAACTAAAACCGACGCTGGACACGATGGTCTTTCCGAAAAACCATTATTGGGAAATCGGCGGAGAGTTGGAAGACTCCGCCAAGGCTCAGCAAAATCTGGCAAAATGGTTCCCGATATGCCTGGGGGGGATGGTTCTTCTATTGGTATGGCAGTTCAATTCTATGCGACGTGCCGCCATTATTTTGCTGACCATTCCGCTGATTCTGGTAGGAACGGTAATCGGCTTGATGGTTATGAGGGCCGATTTTGGTTTTATGGTAATCTTGGGGATTCTGGCTCTGGCAGGCTCGATCGTTAATAATGGCATTGTGATGATTGATCGGATCGAAGAAAATCGAAAAGAAGGACAAAGCGATTACGATGCGGTCATCAATTCAGCAGTGAGTCGTCTGCGTCCTATTTTACTCTCGGTGTCCACGACAATGCTGGGGTTTTCTCCGCTGATTCTTAATCATGATCCGCTGTTTTACGGTATGGCCTGTGTCATGTTCTTTGGCCTGGGAATTGGAAGTATGTTTACGCTAAATTTTGTGCCGGCCCTTTATGGGATATTTTTCCGGGTAAAATCACCGGCTAAAATCAAGTCATAAGTTCACGATAACTGGAGTTTAGAATGAACGGTTCTACATCAGGAAATAAAAAAAAGGTAAATGTCGCTCACGAGAGGATATTTTTGTTGTTGGGGCTATGTCTCTTTACAACGGGGTGCAGGGTTGGTCCTGACTATGTAAAACCCGAAATCAAAACGCCATCGAGCTGGAGTGAACAGGATGATCCGATGTTTAAAAAAGCTGCTGCTGATAACCAGCAGTGGTGGAAGATTTTCAGTGATCCGGTGCTTGAACAATTAATTACAATGGCTTATGAGCAGAACTTGTCTTTGCAGGCTGCCGGCATAAGAGTTTTGGAGGCTCGCGCCCAGCTGGGTATTACCAAGGGCTCTCTTTATCCTCAATCACAGTCGCTCGAGGGCAGTTATGGATATAATTCCATCAGTAAGAACACGGCGAATACCCAGCCGAATACCGATTTTAACTATAGCAGTGTTGATTTAGGTTTCGATGTTGCCTGGGAATTGGATTTCTGGGGAAAGTTCAACCGAGCCGTTCAATCTGATGCCAGTCGTCTTGAAGCTTCGATTGCTGGCTACGATAATATTATTGTGAGCCTTACCGCTGAGGTGGCGCGCACCTATGTATTGTTACGGACCTATGAGACACGTCTGGAAATCGCGGCGCAAAATGTGAGCATTCAGCAGCAATCGCTGAATATTACTGAGATACGCTTCAAAGAAGGAGATGTGACCGAACTGGATGTACAGCAGGCCCGTGCCCTGCTGAAAGACACCCAGGCGACGATACCTCAACTGCAGGACCGCTTGCGTCAGACACAAAACGCATTGGCGATATTGCTGGGGGTATTCCCCGGCGAGTTGGGCACCCTGATAGAAGCGTCCATGCCGATACCGGAGCTGCACTCTGAAATTACCATTGGCCTTCCCGCAGAACTGCTGCGACGCAGGCCGGATATTCGACTCGCTGAACGCCAACTGGCCGCTCAGAGTGCTCTGATCGGAGTGGCGAAAGCTGATTTATATCCTCATTTTTCACTTTTTGGAAATGTCGCCCTGACTTCCAGTGATGCCGACGTTACCGCGGCGGGATTTCCCGGCGGCAGTTCATTCAGCAATCTTTGGGACTCTGATAGTATTCAATTTTTTGGCGGACCCGGTATGAGTTGGGATGTCTTGAACTATGGACGTATCAAAAATCAGGTCAGGGTGCAGGATGCCCGTTTCCAGCAATTGGTGGCGGTTTACCAAGAGGCTGTTCTGGAGGCTGCCCGGGAGGTGGAAAATGCAACATCGGCATTTTTATATTCAAGGCAAGAGAAGCAGTTTCTATCCGACAGTGTCCAGGCGGCCAAACGTTCAGTAGAGCTGGCCATGATTCAATATCGTGAAGGACTGGTCGATTATCAGAGGGTGCTGGATACCCTGCGATTCCAAAGCCAGCAACAAGACCAGCAGACTGAAACCACGGGAGCGGTTGTCTTGAATGCAATTGGCATCTATAAAGCTTTAGGCGGCGGTTGGCAATTACGAGAAGGTCATGATTATGTTCCGGATGCGATTAAACAGCAGATGCGCGAACGGACGGATTGGGGGAAAATGCTGGAGCCGACTTCGCTCGATTCCGGCGGACACGAACCAGCCCCATGAGCAGATTTCCATAGTTTGATGGAGAAAAAGTTTCAATGAAGATAGAACTTCTGGACGTAATAGTCTATTAAAAATGTCACAACTATTTCGGTGCTTTATAAGCTCTTTTTTTACAAGGCGTTGTAAAACCAAATGTTCGCGTTGTTCTGAGCTATTGGATTTCGTAGTTGTATAAAGGGTGTAATGATTTCCGCTAACATTTTAGGAATTATTTAACAGTTAAA
>CALETL010000059.1 GCA_937920485.1 uncultured Phycisphaerae bacterium | reverse complement strand
TTTAACATGTCTTCAATCTGAAAAACCTGTTCAGCAAGATCATCCAGCCCGGTTACCATTTCGTTAAGATTCACCAGAACATCCTGAAACGTCAAATCTACAAATCGCATCAGGTCCTTACGTCGATCATTATCCAGTTTGCCATGTTGTAATTCAGTTTGGGCCTGTTCAAGGTTTTTTAAGGGGATTGTTTTGAATTGACCCTTAATTCGTTCGATTCGTGTTGTGATCGGGCTCAGGGCGTTTCGGACGTTATGCAGGATACCGGAGGACATCTCGGTGACACCTGAAAGATAAGACTTTTCCATCAGTTTTACCTGTGCATTTTGAAGACGCTTACACATTTGATGGAACTCATTGGCGAGGGTTCCAATCTCATCCTTGCGGGAAAGCGCCAGAATGTCCTTGCTTCTGGCCGGATGTTCTACGTTAACGACATGCTTGATCAATTTGATGATTGGCTTGACAACGACACGCTGCAGCAGACAGGTGAGCAGCAGGACGGCGATCACCCCGATTACGATTTTCCCATAGAGGGTCATTAGCATTACATCAAGACTTTTTTGTGTGATGCTGCGGTCCTGAAAGAATTTCATTAATAACACAGGTTGCTTCTGGTAATCGTATAAAACAGTTGAGGCCTGAAGAAGTTCTTTGCCAAGCGGAATCAAATCGAAGGGGTCGGTATCACTGATACGATGGACAATTTCTTTATTCTGGCCAACCAGGTGATTTGGATTGATGACATCCCAGCTAAAACTTAGCTGGAGCTGGCCTCGAAGTGACTCGAGACGTTCTGTGGTTAGAAGTTGTCCTGCGACCACAGTTCCCTCGACTGTCTGGCTCAGGTGAGATCGAGTGATGGGGGCGGATATAACAAGCAATAGGCGGTCTTGATGATAAGCCAGTACTTTACCGGAGTAACCAGGGATATCTTTTCTGATCAGAGGATGTTTTGAATCAAACAGGAGGCCCTCTATATCGATCTCCATATCATTCATTTTCTTGCTGACCTGATCCCAGGCGTTGTTGTAGACAACCAGAAAATCCATATCAAGATTTGATGTGAATGCATCCTTAATATCTGCAGAAGGGGATTGTATCTCGGAGTATAATTGTCCGGATTTGCTTAAAGACGAGAGATTCTTTTGGAGATCAGCCAGATGTGTCTGAATCGCCTCTTTGCAGCGATAAATACTTTCTTTCGCTTGCTGCTGTTCCTGCTGTGACAGTTCCGGAGCAATAATCCATTTTAATACAAAGAACTCCAGGCCTGCATAACAGCAGAGCATTACAAGCAGCACAATCAAGATTCTTTCGCGTAATGACATAACGAATTTCCTTACTTTTCAGGATATATTTCATGCCACGGTCTTTATTGAATATCGGTGAAATGCTATTAAAGGTTGGCAATAGAATTTATGGACCGATAAAAGGCCCAGAAGGAAGAGGGAATTTAAGACAGAATGGTATAATTATTTTTTAATTTCAGGATTTGTCCGATAATGCTCAGGATGAACAGTACTGTGCTGTTGCTTTGCTAAGTCTTTTCTGCTAATAGTGTAAGCTTTAGCACGCCTTGCTCGATTGTGAAGTGGATAATTCGTATCTGACGATCAGAAATCCAAAATGCAGGATCAAAAGGTTCGTTACGAATAATTGTTTGAACAACCTGTTCGGCATCTGGATCTTCTTCAAAGCTGTCCCGATTATTGTCGAAAGCATTTTGGGCCAGCTTGGTGACGAGCTTTGTAACCGGCAGCATTCCCAAACGAACGGATTGTACATTCAGACATATTTGTTTATCAGAATCGATGACTGGAAATGCCAGAATTGAAACAACAGAAGATATTTCTTTGTATTTCAGTGTCCCCATGAGCAGGATTGATTGATCTGAGAAGATAATGTATGGGTCCGAAAAAGACATCTCTCCGATTTCCTGAGGCCAGTCAAGGCGGCTGATAATATCATTAAGCCCGGATTGCTCTATGATTAATTCAAAAGGTTCATCCAGTTGTACTTGATTGAAGAAATCCGGTCCGAGTTCGTGAGTCAGATAGAGACTGACCTGTTCGGGGTTTTCCGGCTCAAGTGGTTTGTAGGCCTTAGGCTCGTACCAAAACAGAATGACCACTCCGATCAGTATACCCAATCCGACTGCACCAAGACATAAAAGCCGGAAAGCCGTGTCGGATTTGCGTTTATTTACATTGGATTTATCTTTTTTCATAACATACTCTCAAATTGTTACTTGCTCTGTATAAGCATTGTGATTATAGTGAACTTTCGCAGTGGTTACAGAACATTTTGGCCGGAATTGATATTTTGAAAGGAATTATAGTGGCAAATCATTTTGCAGATCGTTTGTCGGAGGCAGTGAAAAAGAAAAGTACCCCCCTTGTAGTGGGGTTAGATCCGGTGTACAGCCGTTTGCCGGAGCAGATTCGGACTAATCGCCATATGAATGACGAAACTGATGTTGCGGCGTCAGTGGACGCTTTTTTTGAATTTTGTACCCGGACACTTAAAGTGGTTGCCCCTCTGGTGCCGGCGGTCAAAATAAATATTGCCTATTTTGAGCGTTATTTATGGGATGGCCTTGAGACTTATTATGCCTTGGTTTCCGAAGCCGAAGCATTGGGAGTGGAGGTGATCGGTGACGTTAAACGCGGAGACATCGGGCACACGGCCCAGGCATACGCCGAAGCTCATCTTCAAAATCCCGAATTTGTGGAAATGGAGGGGATTATCACGCCGGATGCAATCACCATCAATGGCTTTGCGGGAGCTGACGGCATCGTACCTTTTGCGGATGTTGCGGCTGAACAGGGCAAAGGTGTTTTTGTCTGGGTTCGTGCCAGTAATCCGAGTGCCGGACTGATTCAGGACTTTACGGATGCTTCAGGCGTAAAAATGTACGAAAAACTCGCAGAGGCGGTTGGTGAGATTGCCAATCAGAATAAGCGCCTTGGTACCTGTGGTTACAGTAACGTCGGAATGGTCGTGGGTGGTACCAGCCCGGAAGTTACGACTGCACTGCGGCAGCGTTACCCGAAATGTTGGTTCTTGGTACCCGGTTTTGGTTCACAGGGAGCTTCCGCCGCAGACTGTGTGCGGTTTTGCAATCGAGATGGCCTTGGGGCATTGATCAATGCGTCTCGATCAATAATTTATGCCTTTGATGATCCCAAATACAAAGAACAATTTGGCGATAATTGGGAGAAATGTATCGAGCAGGCGACTATTGATGCCAAGATGGAATTGGCCAAGGTACGGGCTTGATCGTATCAGGATACAGAGCCGATGGATCGGATGTCTTTTCAGGATAAGCGGGTCGTGATTATGGGCTTGGGCCGTTTTGGTGGCGGACTTGATTCGGCTTTATTTGCCGCCAAAGCCGGTGCGAAAGTCCTTGTAACCGATCTTGGGAGTGAGGCAGAACTTGAAGATACAATTTGCCGGCTAAAGGATTATGATATTGAGTATCGCTTAGGGGAGCATTGCGAAGATGACTTTCGTCATGCCCAGGTATTGATCGTTAATCCCGCTGTTCCGCCGGACAATCAGTTTGTCCAAATATCCCATAAGGCAGGGGCCTTGGTTACTTCACAGATGGAATTGTTTTTTCAGTTGTGTCCGGCTCGCACCATTGGCATTACCGGTGCTAACGGCAAAAGCACCACGACTTCACTAACGGCCCATTTACTCAAGTCTGGTTGTGGTCAGCAGGGCATCGGCTATGGTAATGTCTGGATGGGCGGTAATATCGGCCATCAGCCGCTGTTGGACATTGTGGGCCAAATCCGGAAAGAAGATTTGGTCGTTCTGGAAATAAGCAATTTTCAACTGGAGCAATTAGCCCAAATTCAGGCTGCTCCCGATATCGCTTTGATTACCAATCTCACGGCGAACCACCTTGACCGTCACGGTACATTTGAGGCCTATTGCCGTGCGAAGGAGGGTATTTTTCAATATCAACAAACCGGAGCGGGTACTCTGGCGGTATCGATTTTTAATGCCGAAGACTCCATTATACGAGCTTGGTATCAAAAATATCTCAATGACACCGGCCGAAAGTGCCTGGCTTTCAGTGCGGACGATGTGCCTGACGAATATAAGCAGGCATTCCGATTACCGGGTCGGGCGAATCTGTCCAATCTTGCCGCCGCATTAGCGGTTGTGTCCTGTTTCGACATTGAGCCAAGCCAAATCGCCACGGCGATTGGAACGTTCGAGGGCCTGCCGAATCGGTGCCAGTTTGTCGCTGAGACAAATGGTGTCCGCTGGTACGATGATTCTAAGGCGACAACGCCGGTCAGTACGATAGCGGCATTGAGTGGCATTGATGAACCGAAGATTCTCATCGCTGGTGGTTATGATAAACAGATCAGTTTTGCTGAATTGGGGGCTTATATTGCTCAGCGTGCAAAAGCAGTTGTTCTTATCGGCCAGACTGCCCCAAAAATTTCCGAGGCGATCAAGTCCGCCGGTGCTTCAGATTGTGAAATCCGGTATGCGGATTCAATGGAGCAGGCGGTTAACATTTCATGTGAGCTTGCCGCTTGTGGCGACGTGGTGCTGATGAGTCCGGCCTGTGCCAGCTACGATATGTTCAAAAATTATGCTGAGCGAGCGCAGGCTTTTATAAACGCGGTCAAGACATTGCAGTCATCCTGAAAACTAGGGATCTCGATGGCGAAGGAACTTGCGATGAACACGGAGGCACATTCAGTTAAAGCATGGATACAGGTTTTCCGCCCATTTTCTTATACGGCGTCAATCATTCCGACTATTCTGGGAGCGGTCATTGCTGTTTACCAAGACCTTTCTGTTCAACGGTTGCTGCTGCCGTTGGTTGTGATCGCGTCGGTGCTGATCCAGGCCGGGACAAATCTGGTCAGCGAATATTATGACTTGAAAAGGGGCGTGGACCGTCCGGAGACATACGGTTCCAGCAGGGTGCTTGTGGAAAAACTTCTTAACCCCAGAGATGTGTTTTTCGTCGGTATTTGCTGTTTTGCTGCGAGTATCTGTATTGGTTTCGTTTTTATTGCGATTCATGGCTGGCCCATTCTGCTGCTGGGGCTGATAGGTATTCTTGGCGGTGTTTTCTATACGGCCGGACCGATCGGATACAAGTACGTGGGCTTAGGGGATTTGTTTGTTTTTATCCTGACGGGTCCGCTGATGGTTATCGGAAGCTTTTTTGTTTTGACCGGCACTTACAACCATTCTGTGCTGTTGATCTCGCTGCCGATAGGTTTTTTAGTTACGGCAATATTGTCCGGCAACAATCTTCGTGATATATATCATGACACGCAGGCAAACATCAAAACAACTGCGACGATCTTAGGGCCGCGATGGGCCAAATGGGAATATACAGGCTTGGTGATTTGCGCCTATATCGTGATAGCAGGAATGCTTATTTTGAAGATACTGCCTTTTTGGTCGCTATTGATAGTGCTGACACTTCCGCTGGCAGTCAAGAACATAAAGGCTGCTTTGAACAGCAGGATAGATAAACCGGAGCAGATTGCGACGCTGGATGTACAGACCGCCCAACTCCATATGCTGTTCGGATTATTGTTAATTCTGTCGGTGATTCTCGGAGGTCTGTTGTGAAAGCGGTGTTTCTGATGGTACTAGCGGCCATGACGGCATTCTTTGTCCTCTTCGGTCCATGGACAAAGTCTACGGTGTCTTTTTGGCTGATGATGCCGATGACCGCGGGCCTGTTGGCAACAACATCCCTTTTTCTTGAAAGAAAAAATCTCGATGATATGTATCAGTTCAGGCCTTGTCATGTCGTAACCGGTCTTTTTGCGGCGGGGTGTTTGTATTTGGTTTTCTGGGTGGGACATTTTGTTTCGACATGTATCCTGCCGTTTGCTGCTTCACAGGTGGATTCAATCTATGGCATCCGCTCCGAACAGAATCTGTGGGTTATTTCCCTGTTATTGCTGTTCGTTATTGGTCCGGCCGAAGAAATCTTCTGGCGGGGCTTTGTGCAGCGACGATTGTCGAAAAAGTGGGGTGTGCTTGTCGGCTTCATTGCTGCGACGGCGATCTATACTCTGGTGCATATCTGGTCGTTTAATTTTATGCTTATTGTTGCTGCTGCTCTTTGCGGAGTTTTCTGGGGCCTGCTTTTCGTATTGACAAAAAATCTCTGGCCGTGCATTATTTCGCATGCAATTTGGGATATGATTATTTTTATTCTACTGCCGATCAAATGAACAGATCCGATACAAATTTTGATTTTAATGATATTTCCGCTCGATATGATCGGTGTAACCACTTGTTTAGTTTCGGAATCGATCATCTTTGGCGCAGGCATCTCGTCAAAAGTGTAAATCTCTATCCGCGGCAGCATGTCCTTGATCTGTGCTGCGGTACCGGTGATGTCGTATTCAGCTTTCTAAAGCACAGCCCCATAAAAAATCTGACAGGCTTGGATATTAGCGAAAAAATGATCGACCTTGCCCAGGAAAAACAGATTCGTTTCAGCAGCAAATTCTGGATGCAGAATAAAAGCCTGTCATGGAAGGTTGTTGATGCGGCACAGACCGGACTGGAAGCCGAATCATTTGATTTCGTAACCTGTGCCTTTGGGATTCGCAATATTCCGGATCGTATAGCGGCCTTGAATGAGATAAACAGAGTCCTGAAACCAAAGGGCAAACTATACATTCTTGAATTCTCGCTTCCGGCCAATCCGCTGCTGCGAGTGCCGTATCAATTTTATCTTCGACGCATCATGCCGCTACTTGGAAAACTTGTT
>CALETL010000058.1 GCA_937920485.1 uncultured Phycisphaerae bacterium | reverse complement strand
ATTTTTTCCAATTCCGGACTAAAGATTTCTATGAATTTCCCGCATTTGATACAGATCAAATGGTCATGATGTTTTCCTTCGGCCACGACTTCATAACGCATGACACCATCAGAAATATCAATCTGCTCACACAATCCGGCATTAACCAAAAGATGCAAGGTGCGGGCAACCGTAGCGTAACCAATTGCAGGGTTTTGTTTGTGAACCCTATGGAACAGTTCTTCCGTGGTTAAATGCTGCGTGGATTTGCCCATTGTCTCAAGAATAATTCGACGCTGGTCTGTCCATCTCAGGCCTTTATCACTAATATACGTTTTAATTTTTTCAGATATTTTATCCATAGCCAAGTGCGATAATGATATTCATTTTCAATAAACGCTGAAATATACAAAATCAAGGATTGTCGTTCAAGGAAAAAACAGTAACATTTCCCTGTTAAAATAATTTTTTTCAAATCACCAAGTATCCAGACCCACTATGGGTATAATTCAAAAAATTTTATTAGGTAATACTACTGATTGTAAAATTTTTTAAGAAGTTCCATAAATAACACTTAAGTATATATAAAAAAAAGACTTGACTTGATATGACAAATAGGGTAATATACCTATTATAGGCCAAAACAAGGCCTTTGGCAGGTTTGGCTTGAGAAAAAAATGAACTGTCCGATAAAAAGTTCGTATTTTTTATTGGACAAAAGATTAAAGATTTGTTAAAGAGTCCGAATCGGCTTAGCCGATTTTAATTATGCAAGAGTTTTCTCCCCTCCGGAAAACATCAGGGAGCCCAAAGTTTCCTGATGTTTTCTTTTTGCGCTGTGCTCGGTTAAATCACTAAAAATCACCTTTTGCGCATATCTCTCTTTATGTTTAAGAATAATGAGGATTGCTAATCAGGCAGAGCTATAGCTTTACTTTGACTGCTTTTTGAGGGGTTAGGAAATACAACCATGCTGCTGATATCGGCTGATTGAAGATATCAGTAACCGCTTGGGCATACAAACGCAGTTGACCGGCATATTTTTCTGCGCGTTCTGGGATCATCTTTTCTGTGATGCGGTCTGATTTGAAATCCACGATGACCAAGCCGTCTGCTGCCGGGATGATCATATCGACAATACCCTGCAGGACAACGGTTTCACCGCCGGTTTTTGCACCGACCGCAGCAGCATCCAGCGCATACGTAAAGGGCCATTCACGAAGCACCTTGCTGCCGGCTTTTTGGGCCAATTGCCCCAATTCGCTGTCAAAGAATGAAACAATTCCTGATACATCGATTACGGCTGAGGCCGATTCGGTTAATTGGCCTGTTTTTACCAGTTCGGCAACTGTTGACTGAATCGCCTCGGCATTGACAGGTTTGGACAGGTCAATATGCTCTAAAATCAAATGCACTGCAGAACCCAGCGATAATGCATCGGGAGTGGTTTGTGTTTGGCCGGAGTCGTGTAAGGCCAACGGTTCATCCGTAAACGCCCAACGAAGATCCGCGGCGGAAAACTCGTCATCACGATGCGTCAGTTCACTCACACTCAATTTAGCAGGTGTTTCTGTAATATCCGAGTACCGATAGGCCCATTGGAGATTTTTATGTATGGCCTCAAAGGCCTTTGTCGCCTCGTTGTCCGCCGGTGATGCGGATTTTGGCGGCTCTGTAACACTTTTAAGCGACCGCTTGGCATCAAGAATTTCCTTCGTCAGAACCTCCAAACACTCACGGCTGACTCGCATCGTGGCAAACAGGCCGTCATTGCTTAGTTCGCCTTCATTGTCAGTTTCAAAGAGTGCATGCAGCGGCGATTGGTCCGCAAAGCCGGTCAAAATCCAATCCAGATGACACCTTGCGTCATTTACTTTCCACTCGGCAGCCCCTGATGCACACTGGCTCAGCAGTTTTGCACAGGCATTCTGTTTTTTGCTTCCGGTCAGGATGAGTTTTTCTCTGGCTCGTGTCAGAGCGACGTAGAGAATTCTCATTTCTTCGGCCGTGTTGCTGTGTCGTTTTCGATCCGCGATCACCTGATGTGCCATCGTAGGGAATCTGACATGGCTTTTCGTGTCCGGAATCTGCAAGCCGATCATATCCTCGTCAATCAGACACTGGCCGGAGGAATCCTTTGTATTGAACGGTGTATTTAGTTCCGCAACGAAGACCACCGGAAACTCCAGCCCCTTGCTTTTGTGGATGCTCATAACACGCACAGCGTTTCGGCTGGAACTATCCGGTTCGGCGGGCGCCCAGTCTTGCTGAGCATCGTCCAACTTCTCCAAAAACTCCACAAACCGGCCCAGTGCCGCGCCCGGTTCGGTCGTTCGAAAATGCTCAAACCGGATGGCGTGGTCATGCAGCTTAAGAAGATTAGCCCGACGCTGCGAGCCGTTGGGCAGAGCGGCGTAGAATTGCAGCAGTCCTTTTTCGCGGAAAATGCCATCCAAAAGGTCAGCTAGTGATCCAACTCGAACCTGCCGCCGCCAGTCCTCGATCTGAGATAATATAAGGTTCAGCTTTTGGGCCAGTTCAGTTTCTTTGCCGTTAGTAGCATAGTTTTTGGCCGCATGATAAAATCCGGGTTTCTGGCGGTCGGGCAGGTAAATTTCTGTGAGTTCAGCATCTGTTATGCCAAAAACAGGACTTCGCAGCAGGGCCGCAAACTCAATGTCCCGGTCAGGATTGTCCAATACTTTCAGCAGACACAGGCAGTCGGATATTTCAGTGGTCTCAAAATAGCCGCAGGCACTCTGGGAATTGACGGGAACTCCGGCCAGCCGCAATATTTCGGTATAATCCTGCGCTTTATGCGACAGCGACCGCATCAGAATCACAATGTCGCGATACTCAACATCACGGAATGTGCCGGTTTTCTTGTCATACACCTGAAACTCTGGTTTTCCGGTTTCTGTACCCACGATCTTTTGAATCCGGCGGGCGATCCAGCCGGCCTGTCGCTGTGCGGCACTGACCGAGACGGTTGCTGATTCATTGCTGTCGGCGTTGTCATCTTGGTCCTCTTCTGTACTCTGTTCGTCCAGCAAAACAAATTCGATCGGCTCGGCTGGCCCGTCATTGGCTTCAAACGGCGGATATGGAAAGCCGTTAACCAGTTCGGCACGTTTGTCGTAGTCCATTTCCGCTGTGGATTCGATCATGGTTCGTCTGAACAGCGCGTTGACAAAGTCAATGATCTCATTGCGGCAGCGAAAGTTGTCCTTTAGATCCACCCGGCCCGGTAGCCCAGATGGTTCGGACACGTCGCCGGCGTTTCGAAGCTGCGACAGGAAGATCTCGGGTCGGCTCTGACGAAAGCCGTAGATACTCTGCTTGATATCGCCTACGACAAATACATTGTTCGGACGTGACACCAACTCCAGAATCCGCTG